>DTXR01000725.1 GCA_012962365.1 Chromatiaceae bacterium
CCTGATTAATTGGTCATTCCGGCGAAGGCCGGAATCTATGTGGTTGATTCTACTGGATCCCGGCATTCGCCGGGATGACGAAAATGGAGTTAATCAGAGCTTCCTTAGACATTAATATAACTTGTTCACATATAACTACGACTTCGGAGAAAAATATAAGTTCACAACTAAATACTAATATAGATAGTGGGGTATATGCTGGTTGTTGCTGGTGAATACCTGAATCCGTTGGTGCAGAGGATACTCAGCCAGACATTTCGATGGGGCTGCTGAGAGACAGAGCCCCGGCATCGAGGTATAGCACGCCGCCGGAAACCGTAAGCTGCCACTCGAATCGGCGGGGCAGGGAGTGGGCGAGAGTGTCGACCAGTTCTTCGCTCACGGACAGGATCTGCCCCTGGAACTGTGGTAACGCGTTGCCATGCTGACGCTGCCAGCGCTGGAGACGTCCTGCATGGGTAAAGACAGATACTCTGGGTGTGTGTCTGGCGGCTTTTTTCAGGCGGTCGAGGGTGGGCATGCCGACGTCGATCCAGTGCTGAATGCGATCAGTTTCATCCCGAACGGCCAGATCCGGTGCATCTCCCTGGCTCAGGCCACCTTTGCGAAATTCCAGGCCGGGTTCATGCAGGAGCGCGTAAGCCAGTATGCGCAACACCAGGCGCTCGGGTTTTTCCGATGGATGTTGCGGGGTGGAAAACTCGAGGGTTTCATAGCGCTGCCTGTCTGTGTCGGAGAGCAGGATGCGCGCATGGTAAAGCTGGCTTCCCTGGGCCATTATCTGATCCAGTCGATCAGGTGCTGCTCCAGATTGTCTGCATCGTCTTCGCAGACGGTACGGCCGGTGATGCCGTTACCGGAGTCGAACACGGTGGCAGGATCACCGGACACCAGAGGATGCCAGACCGGCAGAGACTTTCCTTCAGCCAGCAGGCGATAGGCGCAGGTGCTGGGCAACCAGTAGGGGTCTTCCAGTTCCTTGAGGGTGATGGTAATGCAATCCGGTACACGGCTGGAACGGTTCACATAGTCTTTGCACTGGCTGGTTTCCAGATCCAGCAGACGGCAATGAACGTTGGTGAAATAGATTTCCCGGGTGTCTTCATCTTCCAGGCGGTGCAGGCAGCATTTGGCACAGCCATCACACAAGGCCTCCCATTCTTCAGGCTGCATTTTTGCCAGGGGCGTGTGTTTCCAGAAATCCGGGTTCAAGTCTTTCATGGCGGCTATTCTACCTGCTTCCTACCCATAATCTACCCATTGTTATGCACAAGCAGTGTTCGCCGAGGAAGATTTCTGATGTTTATGGTTAAAGTCGAAAGCAAATTCTAATGACAATTACCTAATAGACTGAATATATGAGAAAAATAATGAATTGGATGAAAGTTGGTCAATTTGAGGTGGCTTCGGTAGCGATGGGAATTTGACGCTGTTTCCGCCCCTTCTTCACAGAGTTATCCACAGCATTTGTGGAAAACAGATGGCCTCGCTCGGATACTTCCATAAATAAAGGTAGAATGCCGCATCCCGAATGACCCTTTCCGGAGAACGGCGCTGGCTTCCTTGCTCAAATCACTGACCACCGTGGGTGGCAATACCATGATTTCCCGGGTGCTGGGATTTGTCCGGGATCTGGTGCTGGCGCGGGTTTTTGGTGCAGATGCCGCCACGGACGCCTTTTTTGTGGCCTTCAAGATTCCCAATTTTCTGCGGCGTCTGTTTGGCGAGGGGGCTTTCGCCACGGCGTTTGTGCCTGTGCTCATGGAATACAAGGAGCAACGTACTCATACCGAGTTGAAAGCGCTGATCGACCATGTGGCGGGCACCCTGGGGCTGGTGTTGTTGATCGTGTCATTCATGGGTGTACTGGCCGCGCCCCTGGTCGTTTCCCTGTTTGCCTTTGGTTGGGTTATCGATGGCGCGACTGAGAAACTGAATTTGGCTGCGCAGATGCTGAGGCTCACCTTTCCTTATCTGCTGTTCATTTCGCTCACGGCCTTTGCCGGCGGCATATTGAACGCCCACAACAAATTTGCCGTTCCTGCCTTCACCCCGGTGCTGCTCAATCTCTGTTTGATTGGAGCCGCCCTGTGGCTGGCGCCACAGATGCAGCAGCCGGTGGTTGCGCTGGCGTGGGGTGTGCTGATCGCAGGTGTCGTGCAATTTACCTTTCAGTTGCCTTTCCTGTACAAACTGAAGCTGATGCCGGCTTTCAAACCCGCACCCAGCCACGAGGGCGTGGGGCGGATCATGAAACTGATGCTGCCGGCGTTGTTTGCAGTGTCCGTGGTACAGATCAACCTGCTGCTGGATACGGTGCTGGCATCCTTTCTGCAAACCGGCAGTATTTCCTGGCTCTACTATTCTGACCGGCTCATGGAGTTTCCCCAGGGTGTGTTGGGCGTGGCGCTGGCGACGGTGATTCTGCCGAATCTTTCCCGCCGTCATGCCGCTGAGGATTCCAGGGCGTTCAGTCATACCCTGGACTGGGGCTTGCGCACCACCCTGCTGCTGGGCGCGCCGGCAGCGGTGGGGTTGGCGGTGTTGGCGGGTCCCATGATCGCCACGCTGTTTCTTTCGGATCGCTTTGACATGCGGGACGTGAGCATGGCCAGGCTAAGCCTCATGGCCTATTCTCTCGGGCTGCTGGCCTTTATCCTGATCAAGGTGCTGGCGCCTGCCTACTATGCCCGTCAGGATACGAAGACCCCGGTCAAGATCGGTTTGATTGCCATGGTGGTCAACATGGTATTCAATCTCGCCCTGATCTTTCCGCTCCAGCATGCGGGGCTGGCACTGGCTACCAGCCTGTCTGCATTCGTCAATGCCGGTCTGCTTTTCAGGGGTTTGCGCAAGTGCGATGTCTATCACCCGGGGAAGGAATGGCCCGGCCTTTGGCTGAAAGTGGCCTTTGCGTCCGCGGGAATGGCCGGCGTGCTTGTCTGGGGCATGCCGGGTTTGCAGGCATGGGCTGGCTTCGGGATCTGGGAGCGCGCCGCTTGGCTGACTGTCTGGATTGGTGTCGGCGCGCTGGTCTACTTTGTCCTGCTGGCGTTGTTGGGTATTCGGATGCACCATTTCAGGAATGCGGGAAGACCATATACGGGCTGACAGAATCATTGTAAGATGATGAGTTCGGAAGTCATTGGGTTCAGCGGTTAAAACTATGTTATTGGCGAGATTAGCGTTTCTTGTGATGGGTGCTGTAGTCCTGCTGGGTTGCATGGATGCTGCTGCGGCTTCCGGCGCTGATGCGGACAATGGCAAGAATATCCTGTTGATGAAAAACGGCGGCGTGATACTGGCTCACACGGGTCAGTACGACAAGGAGTTCCCGGCGAACGCCATGATCGAGGGAAACCTGCTCAACTACTGGGCCAGTGGGAAGCCCGGCCTCAGGGGATGGTCACCACAGAGTTTCGTGATCGAGCTGGACAGGCAATACGAGCTGACACGGCTGGCGGTGGACAACCGCGAGATCGATGAGGAAGCCTATCCGGGGGTGTCTGCACGAAAGATACGTTTTTCCGCTTCCACCACATCATCACAAGCCGGATGGGAGCCCGTGGTTTCCATGGAAGCTGCACAGTTTTCCCGTAAAGAAATAGTGCTGGAAAAGCCGGTGAAGGCCAGGTGGTTGAAGATCGAAATACTTTCCAACTACGGAAATGAATACTATACAGAAATAAACGAACTCGAAGCCTATGGAAAACCGGTGGGAGAGCCGGAACCGTTCCTGGATCCCAATGGTGTTTACCAGACGAATTACAAGGCATTGAAATTGCAGGTCGACGGAAACAAGGTAACGGGTTGCTACGAGCTGGACAAGGGCTATGTTCACGGCACGACTAACGGACGGGTGTTCGACATCGAATGGATCGAGCACAAGGGCGAGGAGCACGGGCGGGCATTGCTGGTGTTGTCTTCAGGGGGATTTCTCAATGGTCTTTGGTACGAGAAAGGCATTATGAAGGGACCCTGGTTTGGTAACAAACTGAAAGATCAGCATGCCTTCGAGTGTGACCCCATATCTGCTGCCATAGATGTGGGTTTCAAAGCCGACACGATCGTCAACCAGTAACATGCAACTCGTCCGTGGCCAGCACAATCTGCGTGCCCGTCATCGAGGCTGTGCCGCCACCATTGGCAATTTCGATGGTGTACATCTGGGGCATCAGGCAGTTTTCAACGAGCTGCGAGAAAAGGCGCAACAGCTGGAACTGCCCTCTACGGTGGTTCTTTTCGAGCCGCAGCCCATGGAGTTCTTCCAGCCTGGAAAAGCGCCATCGCGCCTGACGCGTTTGCGTGAAAAGCTCATCCATATCCGCAGTTGCGGCATTCATCGTGTGGTACTCCTCGAATTCAACCAGCAGCTGGCGGCGCTTACTGCAGAAGAATTTGTGCAGCAGGTGTTGCTGGATGGCCTGGGTATACGACATCTTTATGTGGGCGACGACTTCCGCTTCGGCAGGGAACGCATGGGTGATTTCGACCTGCTGCAAAAAATCGGTGCGGCGCAGGGATTCGGCGTGCAGAACATGGACACAATCTGTCATGATGAGTGCCGCATCAGCAGTACGCGTATCCGCGAAGCGTTGTCCGACGGTGATTTCACCACGGCAGCGCGTTGTCTGGGGCGGCCCTATCAGATTTGCGGCCGGGTGGGACATGGCAACCAGCGGGGCAGAACCATCGGCTTTCCCACCCTGAACGTGAACCTGCATCGGCGGGTAAGTCCTGTTCGAGGTGTGTTTGCCGTTCAGGTAGAGGGGCTGGAGGAAAAGGAGCTCCCCGGTGTTGCCAATGTAGGCACCCGCCCCACCGTCGATGGTGAAGGTCGCCCGCTACTGGAAGTGCATCTTTTCGATTTCGACCGTAAGGTCTATGGCGCCCGGATCGGCGTGACTTTCATCGAAAGGATTCGGGAAGAGAAAAAGTTTTCATCTTTCGACGAGTTGCAACAGCAGATATTGCTGGATGCTGCGCGAGCGCGAAAGATCCTTAATATCTGAATTACATAACCATATAGGATCAAAAGTCCGTGAGCGAATACAAGGACACTCTCAATCTTCCCAAGACCGATTTCCCCATGCGCGGCAATCTCGCCCAGCGCGAGCCGCAGATGCGCGCGGTGATGTCGGGGGCCTCGGTATACTGGCGGCCGCGAAGCAGTGCCTCAAAAAAACGCGGCGGCTCGAAGATCTTCAGCCTGAC
>DTXR01000726.1 GCA_012962365.1 Chromatiaceae bacterium
GTATCTTGCGCCCAAAATGCCCGGCTTCTTCGTTGCAATTTTTCGCAATCTACTTCGTCCAGATTTAATCAGAGGCTCCCTTGTTATGGAAACCAAATTGATGAGAACAAGATCTTCCTTTTACTTTGTTTTATTTCTGGTCGTTTCCCTGGCAGGCGGCGCCATGGCAGCAACAGATCAGGGGGTAATGAAAAAGCTTGATGAACTGGAGTTCAAGGAAGCCCGGATACAAGATGCCATTCGCGTGATTTCTGAGCTGAGCAGCATCAACATCGTAGCAACCCAGGATGCTGGCGATAAGGTGTTCACGCTTTATTTGCGGGATATCTCTATCAAGAATGCCATCGACAGCATCGCACGCGTGGCTGGCCTGTGGTATCGCAAAAACCCCGATACCGGCGTTTACGTGATGATGACCACCGAGGAGTATTTCAAGGACATCGTCGTTTATCGCCAGGAAACGACCCGGGTCTATACGTTGAAGTATCAGAACGTGGTAAAGATAGCGCGCACCATAGAAGCAATGTTTGGCATGGAACGGGTCGAGCTGGATCTCCAGCTTGATTTTAGTGACGACCTGAAAGTTCCGGGGGGCGAACTTGATGAAACGGATGGAGGCGCTCGGTCAAACCTCAGTAACCGTCGTACAGGCCGAAGAAGAAGCTCTCGAGGCTTCGATGATTACGGTACGGGCTCACCTGGATCGAGAGGGACAGGCTACGATCAGTCAGCGAAGAAGGAAATCGTCAGTATGACGACAGAGCAGATTGCCCTGCTGGAAGAAGCGCAAAGCCAAAAGGGGGAGGAAAGCCCCCTACTGTTGTCAGAGAAGACGCTGGCGAATGTGCGCCGCACGAGCAGCGTTCCCATATTTGTCTCAGTAAACCGTGAACACAATTTGTTGTTTGTGCGCACAGCAGATGAAAAGGCGTTGTCCCAGGTGGAAACGATTATCGCTGAATCTGACCGGCCCACGCCCCAGGTGTTACTGGAAATGAAGGTCATGGCGGTACAAGTGGATGATGGATTCAAGTCTGCCTTTGATTTCAGTTACGGCAGCAACACCGATAGCGGTGGCCCGCCTGATGGTCAGCCAGCCAATCCTTTGCAGCCGGGTGATGAGCTTGGGCCAAAGGCGCTTTTGGGGCTGGTAAACGGTGGATTGATGGAATCCAGCACCATGGTATTTCAGTTGATGAATGAACATGTGCGTGCCAGGCTGCAACTTCTGGAGCAGGAGGGCCGGGTCAATATCATGGCGACACCCATGCTGCTGGCATCAAACAGTCGTGCCGCCAGAATCTTCATTGGTGATGAAACGGTGATTACAACAGGATTCAATATCGACTTTGCCGGAGGCGGCGGTGGCAATAACAACTTCTTCGGTGTACCGGTTCCGGTAACGGAGAAGATAGAGATAGGCAATACACTGACCGTTCTTCCCAGTATCAACTCGGATCGGACAGTGCTGCTAAGGCTGGTGCAAGAGTCTTCCAGGCTGAATCCTGCGGGTGCCCATATTCCTCTTGTTGTTGGGCGCACCGTGGAGCAGGTTCCCATTGACACTATCGATAAAGCAACAATGGAAGGAACCGCGATGGCGAAGGATGGCATGACCGTCGTAGTTGGAGGAATGATCACCGAAACCACCTCTGATCAGGAAGATCGTGTTCCTTTTCTGGGTGATATACCGGGGTTGGGCGTCCTGTTTCGTGACACCAGTCGAACGTCGGCCAAGGAGGAGTTGGTACTGTTGATAACGCCCCATGTGTTTACCACGCCCGAGGAGGCGGAGGCGATATCAAGACAGCGGCTGGGAGAATTGCAGCAGCATCCCAATGCGGTCGACGTCTATTTGAACCGCCTGGACGAACACCGCAAGGAAACACTGTATGGGCGTGTTGCAAACGCGGGAGTGGATAAGGTGCTGCCTACAACCACAGTAGCCGGCAGGCAATTGAATCAGCACTACGCGACGTTGGCGGGCTATGCCGCACAGGCTATACGCAAGCCTTTCGATCAGAGCAATCCACGACTGGAGCCTGTACGGCTGCGGTACAAAGCTTCTGTCACCCTATCGTCTGACCCCCGGTTAGAGGCCAGGGCATCCAAAAGCTGGCGCAGCGGGCAGATCTATATCACGGCCGTGAAGCTTACCAATCTGGATAGCGTGGATATAACTGTAGATGAGCGTGCCGTTAGGGGCAACTGGTTATGGAATACCGTAGAAGAGAGCAGGCTTGCTCCGGGACAAAGTACATACATGTACCTGATTTCCGATGATCGTTTCGTGGACGCGGTATTTCCCGCGCCCGTAGCCGCATCCAATCATGCAGCGATGCCCAAGCCAATGAAGGAGGTTCCAGGTTCTGAACGTCCTGTGCCGGAAGCATATGGTGACTATACCGCCGAAGATCCCCTTGGGGACTTGCGTTAGTTCGAATGAGTTACAGCGTTTATGCAAACAGTTATATAAAGAGGTGTTGATGGATACGATAGTGAAAGAACCTGCCGCTCCATTGTCGGCAGAAAAGCTGGCTCCCGTATTTGAGCAGCTGGAAACCATCATTATTGGTAAACCTGAGCAGATTAGGTTGGCGGTGACTTGTCTGTTGGCAGGCGGCCACTTGCTGGTGGAGGATGTGCCCGGACTTGGAAAAACAGTGCTGGCTCATGCGTTGGCGCAAACACTGGGCCTGGAGTTCAGGCGTGTTCAATTTACCAGCGATCTGTTGCCCGGCGACATCCTGGGTACATCCATCTACGACCGCAACAGTGGCCAGTTTCATTTTAATCATGGCCCAGTATTCACCCAGGTATTGCTGGCAGATGAGATCAACCGGGCCACGCCAAAATCTCAAAGTGCGTTGTTGGAGGCGATGGAAGAGCGGCAGGTCAGCGTGGACGGTGAAACCCGACCTCTGCCAGAGCCGTTCTTCGTTATCGCCACCCAGAATCCTCTTGAGCAACTCGGTACCTTCCCGCTGCCCGAATCACAGCTTGATCGTTTCCTGATGCGCATTCAGATGGGATATCCCACCAAGGCAGCGGAATTCGAGCTGTTCCAGGGCGAAGACAGGCGCAAGATGCTGGCGCGATTGAAGCCGGCCATCTCTACCGGGACATTGCTTGAAATGCAGCAACAGGTCGAGAAAGTTTTCGCTTCCGGCAGCGTGTTGGAATACTTGTACAGGCTGTTGACCTTTTCCCGCAGTTCGGAATTGTTCAAAACCGGCATTTCCACGCGCGCGGGACTGGGGCTTTTGCACGCAGCCAAAGCCTGGGCCATGGTGCATGGCAATGAGCAACTGTTGCCTGGAGACATTCAGGCTGTGTTTTCGGCAGTCGCCGGTCATCGCCTACAGCCAGTGGACGGACATATGACAGCGGAACAAATCGGAAAACATGTTCTTGAATCTGTCGCCGTGGATTGATTACCAAAGACGCTTGCGCATGATGTCGATCCATACACGTTTGAACTATGCTGGATGGGGTTTCCTGGCGCTTATATTCTGCGGCTTTCTGATGTCTGTCAATTTCAGCAATAACCTGATTTTTGCCATGACCTTCATGCTGTGTGGCATTGCATTGCTTGGCTGGTGGCAGACCAGGATAAATTTGCAGGGCCTGAATCCCGGTAACTGGCGGCATCAACCCGCTTTTGCCGGCCAGCCCGTCGTTTACAACATGCGATTGTCCAACACAGATCACCGGCCCAAGCTTGCACTAACTGTTGTAGCGGACGGAAAACCGCAGGAAGGCCTCATTGCGCTAGGGCCGGCTTCAGAAGCCGGGCTTTGTATTCATCGGCAATCAACCAAGCGGGGAGAATTGGAAAAAGCGAAGGCATACCTGAAGGGAACTTTCCCCCTGGGGATAATTTGTGCCCGATCGCCGTTGCCTGATCTGCCGGCCAGTCTGGTCTATCCAAAGCCCGTTGGCTCCAGGCCATTGCCTGAAACAACAAACGATGCACAGGCGCACCAGCGGAATGAAGCGGGCAGCTTCACCGATATGCGCCGGTACTCAGCCGGTGACCCCGTTTCGCGTATCGCCTGGCGGGTGCTGGCCCGTTCTGACGAGGTCTATGTCAAAGAATTTGACGGGGCCGAAGGACAGCCTGCGCTCTGGCTGTCATGGGATGCTGTTGCTGGTTTGGGCACAGAAGAGAGGTTGTCACAACTTTGTCGCTGGGTGCTGGATGCTGAACGGCAGGGCAGGGAGTATGGGCTGGATATCCCCGGTGTTCGGATTCCGCCTGCATCCGGAGCGGACCATGAGAAGGACTGCCTCTCTGCGCTTGCCTTGTTTGGAGTACAACGATGAGTGTAAGGGCTGGCATGGGCACATGGGTCCTGGTGACGTTGTGGATGTCGGCGGCCCCCAGCTTGTTGCATTTGCCTTTGTGGGTGCCGGTTGTTGCGTTGCTGGGCACGGGCTTACACTATTCCGCCGATCTGGCCAAAGCGATTTGGCGGAAGTTGGCGACTACGCTTTTGCTGCTGTTTGTTGTTATAGGCATCTGGTTCAGTTTTGATAGTTGGTTCAGCGGCGATGCCATCCTCAGTTTCTTTATTTCCGTGGTGTTTCTCAAGTGGGGGGAATCGAAGAGCAGCAGAGATTATCTGCTGCTTGTTTTTGCTGCCGTCATACTGGCGGCTGTTGGTGCGCTGTACTGGGAAACATTGTTGAGCATGCTGCATATGTTTGCGGTGGTGTTTCTACTGGTGTGCAGTCTGATAGTCATCCATCAGGGTGATATCGAAACCGCGGGTGTCACTGTCGCGAAGCGGGCGGCCTGGTTGTATTTTCTGGCGTTACCGGTCATGGTAGTTTTGTTCCTGACTTTTCCACGAATACCGGGGCCGCTTTGGGATCTGGGGGTGGCATTTGGGTTACCGGTCAAAGCCTTAATGGAGAAGGGTGCGGGTGATCATGGCAAGGTCAGAACAATTCAGCCAGGCGGCATCTCACGGGCCAAAAATGATGATGGCAATATACTGGTCGCAGAATTTGAAGGTGTTGTTCCGTTTAAAAGCCGCCTTTACTGGCGGGGGCCAGTATTCTGGGATTTCGATGGTGAAAACTGGAGTCTTCCCGAGAACTGGGACAATCGATCCAGGCTGTTGAGACATGCCCTGCGCAACAAACAGAAGTTCGACAAGGAACTGCGCTGGGGCAGGGAGCCTGTGCGCTACACCCTCCGTGTCATGCCCAATGGCGGGCGTTGGTTGTATGGGCTGGAGATACCGTCAACATCTGCGCCGGAAGCATTCATTTCTCAAGAGTATCAATTGCTCCACATCCGACATCTCAACAAGGATGAGCCGAAGTTGCAGATGCAGGCTTTCCTGGATTATGGCATCGGGTCATCGATTGGCCCGGATCAAAAGGAAAAAGGACTGGCATGGCCGGAGGGAACCAATCCCCGCCTGCTGGCGTTCGGGCGCGTGTTGGAAGAAAAATATTCTCAGCCACAGCAAAGGATCGATGAAGCCCTCAAACACCTGGCAACCGGAGGCTATCAGTTTGATGAGACCTATATGGTCGAGCCGGGACCGGATGTTTATGATCGTTTCTTTTTTGATGTGCGGCGCGGTGGCGCCGACTACCTGGCGGGGAGCATGGCCATGTTGATGCGTGCGGCGGGCATTCCATCGCGGCTGGTCACAGGGTACCGGGGAGGTTCCATCGTGGCCTTGACCAACTTTGTCATCGTAAAGCAGTCCCACGCACATGCCTGGCTCGAAGTCTGGCTGGATGACAAGGACTGGGTGCGCATCGAACCTAAAGACGTGGTTTTGCCGCCAGAGAAAAAACCTCAGGAAAAAGTGCAGAAAAAAACTGAAACACCCATTGTAAAGGTGCGTAGCGAACAGACCCAGCAGGAAACTGATAAAACAAAAACAGCGGCCAGTGCGTCAAAAAATGTGCCGCAGGAAACGGGCTGGATGCTACCGGATTGGACTAGTTTGTTCGGCGGACTGCAGAAGTGGGTGATTAACTATGATCCTGACCGCCAGGTGGAATTGCTGAAAGGTGTTGGCATGAAAGATACCGACTGGCTCGACTTGCTGTTATGGGCGGGTTTGGGTGTGTCGGGATTGCTGGCGATCTATCTTTTGTTCTGGTGGCTGGGAAACAGACGGGAGCATGATCCGGTATTGGCCGCCTATCAATCGTTTTGTGATGTGGTGGCCAGGAAAGGTATCGCCAGGAAGCATAACGAATGTCCCAGAGATTATCTGAGCCGCCTTGTTGCAGCGCATCCTGAGTATGCATCGGCTGCTGCGGACATTACCCATCGCTATATTTCAATTCGCTACGGGTCGAATAACGACAATGCGTCCGTCGCCATGCTGCAGCGGCAAGTAAAAAGATTTATTTCCATGGTTTAGGTGTCGATGTGAGAAGAAAACTGATTGGATACTGTTTGGCCGGGCTGATGCTGATAACAGCTATGACAGCTGGTGCAGCACAGCAAGTGACTGAGGACTATGGTCCCGTGGTGGCGGCCATGGTAGAAAGAGGCGATGCTGCTGTTGCCGGCTATACGCCAGATCAGGGCGTAAAACTGGGTAATGAATTTTCCAGGTTATATTTCGATGTGTTCGAAGGAAGCGGTATGGAATTTACCCTGGGGCTGAAAAATGAGTCCTTTATGTTAAAGGTGGAGTCGGGCTTCAGTCAGATGATCAGCCTGGGCATGCAGGGAAGTGAGTCGGAGGCTGTTCAGCAGGCGTGGAAAAAGCTCAAAGAGGCGCTGAACACGGCAGTCGCCAAATACTCCAGTGGCGGCGCGCCAATCGGCTTCTGGGGTTTGGTGTTGCAGTCCTTCCTGATTCTTTTTCGAGAGGGCGTTGAAGCCATGTTGGTGGTGGCGGCACTGGTAGCCTATCTGCGGCGTTCTGGGTATGCCGATAAGGTTGGTGTGATATGGCGCGGGGTGGCGTTGGCAGTTATAGCCAGCCTGGCTATGGCCTGGGTGATGAATGAAGTGTTTCAGGCCAGTGGTGCAGGAAGGGAAACCATCGAAGGCGTGACCATGCTGATCGCCGCGGCGGTATTGGTGTATGTGAGTTACTGGCTGTTTGCCAAGCGGGAAACAGAACGCTGGCAGGCGTTCATCAAGGATCAGATGGACAAGGCTATCGGTAAAGGGAGCCTGTTTGCGCTGGGGTTCGTGGCTTTTCTGGCTGTATTCAGGGAAGGGGCGGAAACCCTGCTTTTCTATCAGGCGCTTATCGGTAGTGCCCAGGGCCAGTTGAACGCGGTATGGGTCGGCATGGGGTTTGCGGCGGCCATGCTTGCCATCGTTTATGTGTTGATACGGCTGCTCTCCATTCGCCTGCCCTTGGGCATCTTTTTTGGCTTTACCGCAGCGCTCTTGTTTGCTATGGCCTTCGTGTTTACAGGCAAGGGTTTGCTGGAACTTCAGGTGGGCGGACAGCTTGCCACCACACCTCTGGAAGGGTGGCCCATGATTCCCTGGGCAGGTGTGTTTCCAACCCGGGAGACAATGCTGGGACAAGCGCTTGTTCTGGCCGTGTTACCGCTTGGGTATGCCTGGATGATGCTGCAGGGCAGGCGGAAAGCAATCGAGGCTGAGACTGAATGAAGCGCACAACCCTGGATTGTCCCAATATGATCGTGGCGCTGTATGAAGAGCTCTTGTCGCATTCAGGGTATGGGGATATCCACATTAGCGTTCGCAACGGACAGGGAAAGAAAAAAGAAGTCCGTATCCATTGCGGTACAGAGCATTGTTTCATGGTGGAAAGACTGCAGAGGAAGAAGGGTGAAAGAACATTGAAGGTAGTACGTGCGGGCTATGGGGAACGACCTGTGTATACAGGACCGGAACGGCGATCCGGCACGGATCGGCGACGAAAGGGAGAGCGCCGAAAAGTTGGAGACAGACCGCGCAGTTTTCGCCTTGAACAGAGGAAAGGGGGCGATCGTCGCAGGGGGAAGGGGCGCCGCTGGGATGATTGATTCAAGACAGCGAGCGCGAATCTAACCATATATTTACAGTCCCTGGGATATTCGTCCTTTTTTTGGATCAAGCACAACGAGCTGTTCTTCGCTAACTATTAACCTGAATCTGTGAGTCCATCGGGGCATATAGCACAAGCTCTTGATTCGTCAA
>DTXR01000727.1 GCA_012962365.1 Chromatiaceae bacterium
ACGCGTCTCATGATAAGCATCTGCATCGCATCTATAGGAGAAGCCACATAACGGTGCATACTGCGCGACCAGGGCTGGTTATCGGCAAGAAAGGCGAAGACATCGATGCCCTGCGTCGTGAGGTTTCCCGCATGATGGGCGGCCCGGTGCACATCAGCATCGAAGAAATTCGCAAGCCCGAGCTTGATGCGCAGCTGGTGGCGGAAAGCATCGCCCAGCAGCTCGAACGCCGCATCATGTTTCGTCGCGCCATGAAGCGTGCGGTACAGAATTCCATGCGCCTGGGTGCGGAAGGCATCAAGGTGAATATATCCGGTCGTTTGAACGGTGCAGAGATTGCCCGTAACGAATGGTATCGTGAAGGTCGTGTGCCGCTGCATACTTTACGTGCGGATATCGACTACGGTACGGCTGAAGCAGAAACTACTTATGGCATCATCGGCATCAAGGTCTGGATTTTCCGGGGCGAGATTTACGGTGATGAAGCTCTGCTCGAGTCAAAATCCGGCAAGAAAGGCAAGAAATCCGGCGGGAGAAACTGATCATGTTGCAGCCAAAACGTACCAAGTTTCGCAAACAGCATACCGGGCGTAATCGCGGTCTGGCTCAGCGCGGCAGCAGTGTCAGCTTTGGTGAGTTCGGTCTGAAGGCTACTGGCCGTGGTCGTATTACCGCACGCCAGATAGAGGCTGCACGTCGTACCATTACCCGGCGTGTAAAGCGGGGTGGCAAGTTGTATATCCGGGTATTTCCGGACAAGCCGATTACCAAAAAGCCCCTCGAAGTGCGCATGGGTAAAGGTAAGGGTAACGTTGAATATTGGGTGGCTCTGGTACAGCCTGGTCGCATGCTCTACGAAATTGAGGGCGTATCGGAAGAGCTGGCAAGAGAAGCTTTCAAACTGGCTTCCGCCAAGCTGCCTGTGGCAACAACATTTGTTAAACGGACAATAATGTGATGAAGGCGAGTGAACTGCGGGACAAGTCCCTGGAAGAGCTGAAGCAGGAATTGCACGATAAACTCAAAGAGCAATTCAGTCTGCGTATGCAGCATGGCACCGGCCAGTTGGCGCGTCACCACGTTGTGAAGCAGGTGCGTCGAGATATCGCACGCATCAAGACAGTAATGAACGAAATGCGGAAGGCAGGTTAGTGATGAGCGAACAAGGCCAGACAAACCGTACGCTGCAAGGTCGGGTTATCAGCGACAAGATGGACAAGTCCATCACCGTGCAGATTGAGCGTCGGGTTAAACATCCCATCTACGGAAAATTCATTCGCCGTTCCACCAAGGTGCATGCCCACGACGAGAACAACGAATGTCGTGCAGGAGATGTCGTCGTGGTAGAGCAATGCCGTCCGCTTTCCAAGACCAAGAAATGGCGTTTCGTCAAACTGGTCGAAAGAGCAAACTGAGTAATGCTTCGACGTATTGTCGAAGATACTGACTGATAACATAAAGGTAGTGTCATGATCCAGATGCAAACCATGCTGAACGTCGCCGACAACAGCGGTGCAAAACGTGTTCAGTGCATCAAAGTGCTGGGCGGTTCACATCGCCGCTATGCCGGTGTTGGGGATATCATCAAGGTTTCTGTGAAGGATTCCATTCCCCGCGGCAAAGTAAAAAAAGGCGATGTGTACAATGCCGTGGTCGTTCGTACAAAAAAGGGTGTGCGTCGTCCCGATGGTTCTGTTATTCGTTTTGACGGTAACGCGGCTGTGCTGCTCAACTCCCAACTGCAACCCATCGGCACCCGTATTTTCGGCCCGGTGACCCGTGAATTGCGTGGCGAACGTTTTATGAAAATCATTTCGTTGGCCCC
>DTXR01000728.1 GCA_012962365.1 Chromatiaceae bacterium
GCGTTTTCCTGCGGCGGTGGCGGCGGGTAATGTGGAAACCAGCACCCGGGTGGTGGATGTCATCATGGGAGCGTTGGCCCAGGCTATACCGGAACAGATGGCGGCAGCAAGCCACGGCAGCATGAATAACCTGGCCATGGGGTCGACCGTTGCAGGGAAGACGTGGGACTATTATGAAACCATGGGCGGGGGCATGGGGGCAGGCCGTGATGGCGGTGGCTTCAGTGCCGTGCAGACGCACATGACCAACACCCTGAACACGCCTGTGGAAGTTCTCGAACAGCAGTACCCGCTGCGCATCCGGCGCTATGGAATTCGCCGGGGTTCCGGTGGTGAGGGCCTGAACCCTGGCGGAGACGGACTGGTGAGGGAATTCGAGTTTCTTGAAGATGCGCAAGTATCCCTGCTGACCGAGCGCCGGCTGTTTGCGCCCTGGGGGCTGGAAGGTGGCGGAAAGGGCTGTGCCGGCAGGAATTCACTGAACGGGAAAACCCTGCCGCCGAAATGTCATCGTCATGTCATGGCGGGTGACGTGTTGACGATCGAAACCCCGGGTGGCGGCGGCTGGGGAACTTCCGGGGTGGGTGCCTGAGATGTGTGGAATTTGTGGTGAATTGAGATTTGATGGCAAGCCGGCTGATCTGGCGGCCATCGCCCGCATGACTGAGCGCCTGCGTCCCCGCGGGCCAGATCATGGCGGCAGCTACAGCGATGGTTCCCTGGGTTTCGGGCATCGGCGCCTGTCCATCATCGATCTGTCAGAAAAATCCAATCAGCCCCTGGTGGATCAGGAACTGGGGCTGGCGCTGGTGTTCAACGGCACCATCTATAACTACCGGGAATTGCGCCGGGAACTGCAGCAGCGCGGCTACCACTTTTTTTCCGATGGTGATTCCGAGGTCATCCTCAAGGCGTGGCGTGAATGGGGGCAGGATTGCCTGCCGCATCTGCACGGAATGTTTGCCTTTGCCGTGTGGGACATGCGGGAGAAGACCCTGTTCATGGCCCGAGACCGCTTCGGCATCAAGCCTTTCTACTGGAGCCGGGATGGCTCGCGACTGCGGTTTGCGTCCAGCATACCGGCACTGTTGGCCGGTGGCGGGGTAGACAAGTCCATCGATCCGGTTGCGCTGCATTTCCAGTTTACCCTGCACGGCGTGGTACCGGCACCGCGCACTATCCTTAATGGCGTGCGCAAGCTGGAACCGGCAACCTGGCTGCGAATCGATGCCGAGGGCAGGGAGCGCACGGACAGGTATTGGGCGCTGGATGCCACCCGCCCCGACAAGCCCCTGAGTGAACAGGAATGGGTGGATGCCACCCATGAGGCCCTGCGCAGTGCGGTGCGCAAGCGCAACGACATCGCCGACGTACCCGTGGGTGTGCTCCTGTCCGGCGGCCTGGATTCCAGCCTGCTGGTGGCATTGCTGGCGGAGCTGGGCAAGGAGGATCTGCATACCTTCAGTATCGGTTTCGAAGATCAGCCGGAAGAGATCGGCAACGAATTCGAGTATTCCGACCAGGTCGTGGAACGCTATCACCCGATCCACCAAAAACTGCTGGTACCCAATGAGGCTGTGCTCCGGCGGCTTCCCGAGGCTATCCATGCCATGAATGAACCCATGTTCGGCCAGGATGCCGTGGCGTTCTATCTACTGTCGGAACAGGTGTCCAGAGAGATCAAGGTGGTGCAGTCGGGGCAGGGCGCCGATGAGGTCTTCGGTGGCTACTTCTGGTATCAGCGCATCATGGAAGACAGCGAAGGCGATTGCGCAGACCGTTTGCGCAAGACCTATTTCGACCGGGATCACGATGAATTCCGGCGCATGATGCAGGCGCCTTTCCGTGGTGGTGATTACACCGGCGATTACGTGCGCCAGCGTCTGAATGAACAGGGTGCCGATGAGTGTATCGATGCGGTGTTACGACTGGATGCCACCACCCTGATCGTGGATGACCCGGTAAAGCGGGTGGACAACATGACCATGGCCTGGGGCCTGGAGGCCAGGGTGCCCTTCCTCGATCATGAACTGGTGGAGCTGGCGGCCCGCTGTCCGCCGGAGATCAAATTTCAGTCCGGCGGAAAGCATCTGCTGAAACGTGTGGCGCGGGGCATCGTGCCGGATGCGGTCATCGACCGGCCCAAGGGTTATTTTCCCATGCCTGCGCTGAAATACGTGCGGGGCGAGTTTCTGGACTTCATGCGGGACATCCTCGATTCCCGGGCCTGCCGTGAACGTGGATTGTATGAACGCAACTATGTGGACATGCTGCTCAGCGCACCGGAGATGCACCATACCCGCATTCAGGGGAGTAAACTGTGGCAACTGGCGCTGCTGGAATTCTGGCTGCAGCGCAATGTGGATACGGCATGACCGGTCATGTGTCCGAATGTACTCAAGGCATTCAAGCTGCGTGATGGGGGCGTTATTTGTTTTGGTATCGTTCAAGTGAAGCGGTCAGTATTCCGGCAATTTCTTCGCGCAGGGCTTCCGGTCGTTCGACTTCAGCCTTGTTACCCAGCCCCAGTATCCACCATCGCAGCTGTTCCGTGTCCGCGACGGTTGCCGTGATGCGAACCCAACCGGATTCATCCGCTTCTATGCGTTGATCTTCGGACAAAGGCGTTTCTTCCAGATGGGTGGCGGTGTTTTTGTCCATCAGCAGGCTGATTTTCAGCGGTAAAGCACTGCGCAGATACAGAAAGCCCCCCTGATCGACATACTCGGCCATGCTGAACCCGGCAGGGGTGTGTGCCGGCGTGTCCAGTATCTCCAGCCCGTTCTTTTCAAAACGGTGCAAAGCGTAGTGCCTGGGGTCTTCATAGTGCCAGGCCGTCGCCACCAGGTAGGTAACCTCGTTTCTCAATACCAGGCCATGAGCGTTGAGCACATATTCCGCCGCTTCCCCATCCCTGCGCCGGTAACGGGCGCGGAACTGCCGCTCATCGACCAGGCACTGATAGATCACATCCATGACCGCTTCATCCATAGCGACGGGCAACAGGGGCATGCTGCGCGGGACGACAATAATCCGTTCAGTTTCTTTCTTGCGCTCAAAGGGCAACAGCTTGTCGGCGGCCTCCAGGTAGGGAGCCAGGCGTTTCATCAGCGCTGGTAGGCGCGGCCTGAGCAGCTTGTCCATCATTTTCAAAGAAAAGGCCACGGAATGATCCATCGCGGGAATGCTCTCCTCAGCGGCCTTCTCATCCCAATACCAGCCCAGCGCTTCCTGGTGGCCGTCATTGCGAAGGTGAGGAAAAGCCGCCATCAGGTTTTGCAAATCCCGCTGCAAGGTGCGGCGGGACACATCAAAACCCAATTCGGCCAATCTTTTTTCCAGTTCCTGAGTGCCGATACGCCGTCGCGTCCCGGGCTGATTCCGGGGGATCAGCTGCATGAGCTTTATCAAGCGTATTGCAGTTTGTGTGGCAGTGCTCTTGAATTTACCCGACATACTATGTCGCACCTGTGTAAATATGGCGCCAAATTATGGCGAATTGTTGTTGTCCTAATTCCCAAGCGAAAACAAAGCAAATCCGCAGCAACATGAGGCGTTCGCATGACTGATCGAAAACCAACCAGATACCACTGCCGAAAATGTGGATGGCAGGCCATTGTGGCCCCCAGGGGTTGCTCTCATATGCCGGATGGGGGTTTTCATATGTGTCCGCGCTGTGGCTGCCTTTCCATTGATGTGACAAGGCTGAATGCGTCTACTAATGTCTTGGCAAAGTCAGCCAGAATTGATGCAAAAAGGAGGGAATCATGCCAATAAAACCATCGCCAACCCACTACAGTTGCCCAAGGTGCGGCTGGGAAAAAACAGTAGCGCCGGAAAGCGATGACCGGACTATTGGAATCGATTGCTTTATCGAATGTCCTGAATGCGGCTATAAAGACCTGGAAACACGACAGTGTCGGGTCCCGTGTGATTATATTCCAAAAAGGAGTTACTTTTTTCCTAACACTGATGTTGGCTAATTGTTTTGGCTGCTCGACGTTTCATATGAGATGAGAGGTGGACCCCCGTCTCATCTCCCCAATATATCTCGGCCTTCTCTTTCTTTGCTCTCGCGTGAATCGCTGGATACTCCTCATCCAGCCACTGCTGGACAGCGTTCGGATTTTGTTCGTAAGCGGGTTTGACCGGCTTTTGAGGGGTAA
>DTXR01000729.1 GCA_012962365.1 Chromatiaceae bacterium
GGGCGAGCCGCATTCCGGGCAGTCCCGTCCTACTTCCTGGGGCTGTTCCGCCTCGGCCTTGTCCGCATTCAGATCCCGGGTGTAGTCGCACTCCGGGTAGTTGGTGCAGCCGATGAAACGTCCATGGCGACCCAGGCGAATGGACAGGGGGCTGTCGCACTTGGGGCATTTCTCGTCCATCTTCTCCTGGGTGACGTCGGCGCGCTGCACGTTCTCCTGGGTGTGGTCGATGCGTTCCTTGAAAGGCTTCCAGAATTTCTCCAGCAGGGGAATCCACTCTTCCTCGCCACGGGCGACGGCATCCAGTTCGTCTTCCAGATTGGCGGTGAAGCCGTAATCCACGTACTTGGTGAAGTAGTTGGTGAGGAACTTGTTCACTACGCGGCCCACGTCGGTCGGGTGGAAGCGCTTCTTCTCCAGCTCCACGTACTCGCGGTCCTGCAGGGTGGAGATGATGCTGGCGTAGGTGGAGGGACGGCCGATGCCGTGCTCTTCCAGGGCTTTTACCAGGCTGGCTTCGCTGTATCGCGGTGGCGGCTCGGTGAAATGCTGTTCCGGGCGGATGGTCAGCAGATCTACCTGCTCGCCTTCCTTGAGCGGCGGTAGCATCTTCTCGTCGCTGTCCTTGGTCTTCTTGTCGTCCTGGCCTTCCTGATACACCGCCATGAAGCCCGGATTGACAATGGTGGAACCGTTGGCGCGGAAGATGTTGCCCTCACCGGCGGCCAGATCCGCAGCCACGGTATGCAATGTGGCGTGTACCATCTGGCTGGCCAGGGTGCGCTTCCAGATCAGATCGTAAAGGCGTGCCTGTTCCTTGCTCAGGTATTTGGTGAGCTCCTTCGGTTGATAGAGGATGGAGGTTGGACGAATCGCCTCGTGGGCTTCCTGGGCGTTCTTGGACTTGGTTTTGAACACGCGGGGCTTGTCCGGCACCTGTTCCTTGCCGTATTTGTCGGCGATGTAGCCGCGAATTTCGTCCACGGCTTCGTTGGCCAGGGTCACTGAATCGGTACGCATGTAGGTGATCAGACCCACGGCCCCGTTGCCGATGTCCACGCCTTCATAGAGTTGCTGGGCCACCCGCATGGTACGGTTGGTGGTGAAGCCCAGCTTGCGCGCGGCTTCCTGTTGCAGA
>DTXR01000730.1 GCA_012962365.1 Chromatiaceae bacterium
ATTAAAGAAGAGATGGATAAAAACGGGATTCGATTAGTGCTAAACAGTGAACCTGTAAAGTTAGATGGAACAAAGTTAACATTAAATAGCGGTGAAGTCATCGATGGCTATCCTGACACCCAAATTACGCAGCTTTTTGAAAATGCTGAAATCATTGCCTGTCGTTTGAACAACGTTTTCGGTGATTTCCAGTTCGAGATTGATTGGCGAAATATCCACCTTTTTCAGGATACTCTGAACCGTATCGAGAAGAGTAGGATCATTGAAGTGCAATGGCGAAATGTTTACAGCCATGCGAAATTCCGGTAGCCCCTGCATCTTCCAACGCGCAGCCTGCTGGCAGGCGCTGTTCAGTACCCAGTTGCCCAGAGACTTGATCATTCCGATGCGCTCCGCCACTTCAATGAAATGGTTTGGATAGATCAGTCCCTGTGTCGGATGTTGCCAGCGAACCAGTGCTTCAACGCCAATTAACTGGCCCGTTGCAAGATCAACCTGGGGCTGATAGTGCAGTATTAGTTGATCACGCTCGATTGCCTGGCGCAGATCCTGTTCCATTTGCAGGCGCTGATCCGCTTCCAGAGTGTGCCGATGATGATAGAAAGCGAAGCGGTGTTTGCCTTCCTTCTTTGCTGCATACATGGCGCTGTCTGCCGCCTTGAGCAAAGCCTGCAGATCCTGTCCGTTTTCGGGGAAGTAGGCGATACCGATGCTGCAACGTGGCCGTAACTCCCGGTTCTGCAAAGTGACTGGTCGATTGATTTCTATCAGGCTACGGTTGGCAACTTCCGCTGCATCATATTGGTCAGACACAGCGTCGATCAGAATGCAAAACTCATCACCACTGAGCCGGGCGATGAAATCAGCTTCCCGTAAAATGCCCCTTAGCCGTTGCGCAATGATTTTCAGCAGCTCATCACCGGTATCGTGTCCCAGGCTATCGTTGATGTCCTTGAATCCATCCAGATCCAGGTAGAGCAGGGCAAAACGTTCTTCGCGCCTTTGAGCGGCACGGATGACATCCTCGATGTGCTTGTAGAAGTAGGCGCGGCTGGCCAGGCCCGTGAGTTCATCCGTGTATGCAAGTTGACGAATACGCCGCTCGTTTGCGCGTTGCTGTGTGACGTCCTGTACCGTTCCAAGCACCACATTGCTAGTATTTGGGGCAATATCCAGTTCCTGGTGTACTGTGATGGCTGGCCTGTCATCGATGATCAGTCGATAGTCTATGGGCCTGAACGGGGCGCCTTCGGCGGTAGCCATGATTGTGTTTCTCAGGTATTCCCGATCCTTGGGATGCGCCAGCACCAGGTAGTCCTCCAAAGACAGCCTTTGTGTGTCCGGATCTACCCCGAGCATCAATGCGAGATTTTCAGAAAGTGTCAATAGATTCCTTTCTGAATCCCAACGCCAATAGCCCAGCCCGGCCATGCGCTGAGCGCTGATCAGCCTTTCCTGGTTTTCCAACAGGTTTTTAGCGTTCTGGCTGGCCCGCAGCTGGAAACGGATACGCTGCAGCAGCACGGGATAATTGACCGGCTTGATGACAAACCCCGAAGCTCCGGATTTGTAAGCTTTTTCCACTGACTCAGTATCTTCCAGCCCGGTTACCATCATTACAGGGGTATCTTTCAATCGGGGCATCTGCATCAAACGACGGCAGACCTCAAAACCATCGATTTGCTCCATCATGGCATCCAGCAGTATCAGATCAGGTTTGTGTTTTGATGCCAGCGCAAGTGCATCCGTACCGTTATCGGCTTCGAATACGTTGTAACCGGAAGAACCCAATACTTCTTTTGTTGCCAGCCGGAAAGCAGGGTCATCATCCACGACAAGGATCATTTCATCGGCGGTTTTTTCCGTATCGTCAGAAATTTGCAAGTCTTTGGCAGTGGACGTCAGCTCACTGTCCAATGCCTCCATGACGTCAGCGAGGTTTGATTCAATAGCAGCAACAAGGTTATCAGCCTCTTCCAGTTGCCCGTTTCTTGCCACTTCTTCCAGTTTTCGGCATTGGTCTGAAAGTTCCACCGCACCCAGATTAGCGGAAGAAGATTTCAGGCCGTGCGCTATGAATTGCAGTGTCTTGGCATCCTGCACTTCAAGCGCGCCACGCAGGTTCCTGACATCTTCAGGCGACTGCTTACGGAAGTGATCTGCTACTTTTGAGAGAATATTACGACCGGTTGATTTCTTCAGATCCCGCAATTGTTTTATTGCTTCAGAATCGAGCACACCGCCTGCATCAGTTTTTGAATTGTCATCACCTTTTTGTGACTTCCGAGCTTGAGGAAGCCAGGATTGCAACAGCTCTGCCAGTTGGTTCTGCTTGAACGGTTTGCTGATATAGCCATTCATGCCAACAGCCAGGCAGTGTTCTTTGATGCCCTTCTGTACGTCGGCTGTCAGTGCGATGATAGGTGTTGGTTCGCATCCCTGTGCTCTTTCTAATTGGCGGATCTTGTCAGTGGCGTCGAATCCGTCCATTCCCGGCATGTGGCAATCCATCAGAATCAGGTCGTAGGTCTGGTTGCTGAATGCGCGTACGGCTTCCTCACCGTCTTCTGCCAGGTCGGTCTCGCATCCCAGGGATGCCAGCATGCTAATAGCCACTTCCTGATTGACCCTGTTGTCTTCCGCCAGCAGGATTTTTCCCCGGATTTTGACCGATTCAGGCTTTGTCGCGGCCAGCACTTTAGGGTCTTCGCTCATTACATCACACAGGCATTCGAGCAATTGTTGCTGTCTGACGGGTTTTTGCAGATAGCAGGCGATGCCTGAATCTCTGAGGGTGAAGGAGTCAATTTCGGTGCCGGATGAGCTGAGCAATACCATGTAGGGCGTCGGGATATCCAGGCTCTGCTGGATATTGTGGGCCAGTTCCAATCCGTTCATCCCCGGCAAATGCCAGTCCAGTAAGATAACCTGATATGGGTCGTTTGACTGGGCGGCGGTGAGAAGCACTTTCAGTGCTTCTTTACCGGAGGATACGCTGCCATTGCGCATACCCCATGCGATCACCTGCTTGTGCAGGATTTCCTGGTTTACCGGATGGTCATCGACAATCAACACCCTTTTACCCTTCAGAATATCAGGTTGCATAGGCTGCTGTGTGCTTTCCCGAGCCTTGGGCAAGGTGATGCCAAAGCCAAATGTGGCCCCTTTGCCTGGTGAGCTTCTAAGTTGCAGGTCACCGCCCATCAGTGACACCAGACGCCTGGCGATGGCCAATCCCAGGCCTGTACCACCATGCTGCCGGGTGGTAGAACCGTCTACCTGACTGAAAGCATCGAATATTCTCTTTTGCTGATCCGGTGCAATACCGGGGCCCGTATCCGACACTTCAAAGTAGATTGTCTGGGCATCGTCTTCTTGTGCCTCTTCTGCGCCAACCCGCAGCCTGACTTCACCCCGTTCAGTAAATTTGATGGCGTTACCCAACAGATTGACCAGCACTTGCCGAAGCCGTACTGCATCACCACAGATGCGTGAAGGCAGATCAGGGGGAAGGTTGGGAACAAGCTCCAGGCCCTTGCGATGGGCCTGTGGCGCCATCAGTTCCAGTGTGTCTTCCAGCATGCCACGAAGATCGAAGTCTTCATTGTTAAGCTCCAGCTTGTTGGCTTCAATTTTGGAGAAGTCGAGAATATCATTGATGACCGCCATCAGACTCTCTGCCGACCGGTGGGCAATGTCCGCCAGGCGACGGGCATGAAGATCCAATCCGCTGTCCAGCAATAACTCCGTCATTCCCATGACACCATTCATGGGGGTACGGATTTCGTGGCTCATTGTGGCAAGAAATTCACTCTTGGCCCGGCTGGCATCTTCGGCAATTTCCCTGGCTTTTTCCGCAGATTCTTTGGCTGCCTGTAGATCCTGGGTGCGTTCAGCCACCTTTTTTTCCAGTTTTTCCTGATAAGAAGCCAGTTTGTTGTCCCGCTCCTCCAGTTGTTCCAGCATGTTGTTGAAATTGGCAATGATGGTGCCGATTTCATCATCTTCTCCGGCGTTGAGGCGTAGCCTGAAATCCTGTTTACTGGAAACCTGTTTCATACCTTCCACCAGGTCGCGAATTGGTGTCGATATGCGTTCCTGAAGGCGATTTGCAAGGAGATACACGCCAGCCATGAGCAATAGGTAGAGGATAGCGACGATGAAGAGGTATTCAGCAATGTGTTGGTAGAGTGGGGCAAGGCTGGACTCGATATGCACATACCCAAGATAGTGGTCTTTCAAAAAGATGGGCTTGAACGTCTCTATATGCCTGGGTTCAATTCGATGCTGTGTGGTCGTGACATTGTTCCGGTTCAGGCTGATCAGCCATTTCCGGCTCTCTTCGTCGATTTTCCCCGCAACATCGGCATGGCGCATGTAGTGTGCAAATGCCCGCCCGTTGGGAAGAAACAGGGAGGCCTTATCCACGGACGCTTCCGCTTCCAGGGAACTGAGCAGCTGTTCAGCGATATTGCTGTCATCGAAGGTGAGGGCAGCGGATGAATTCGTGGCAATTAAATCAGCGAGTACCTGGACACGCTCAACCATGGTGTGTCGATAGCTAAAATACTCAATCGTGAGGAAAGCAATGGAGGCGACCAACAAGGCAATGCCGCTGGTTATCAGAATCATTCGCCGCAGTTTGTGTGCAATGGCCAGTTTCCTGGTGTTCATGGTGTGTCCCTTTGCTGTTCTGTAGCAACGACGCTGGCCAATTCCAGAAGCGGGGCTGAAACAGACAGGCCGGCCGCGTGAGCCTGCTGCAGGTTGGTTTTGAAGCAAATGTGTTTATTGCTTGAGACAAACTCGATCATGCCGCCATTGCCAGCAAAATGGCTGACATCACTGATGGTGAGCGCCGGTTGTTGTAGCGATTTGTTGACCGATGGCAGAAACGGTTGTTTTGATACACTGACGAACAGCGGTTCGCAGCGTTCATTCCTTGCCGTGGAATGGGCAAAACGGTAGATAGTGGTGGGCATGTCATGGAATCTTCTTGTGATCAGGCTATCCAGTGCATTGCCGAAATCATCCTGGCCAAACAGGCAGATGTTGAACGGCTCGCGCTCACTGCTTGTTTTCATAGGGGGGCAATCGACAAAGTGGGTGAGTTTGTAGTGCAGGGCAACCTTGAAACTGCGGCTGCGACTTCACTGAGAGTCTGCTTCTTTCTGGAAACAGAGGTGATTTCCATGGAAAGCAGCTCAGACAGTGACATATTCATAAACTTTTCTACGGATTCTTCCGCAGATAAGCTGCCTGCCCATAACGCAAGCATCAGCAAACCCCCCATGCGGGCTATGCAAGCAAGGCAGAATCCTGGTGTCTTCAACATTGCGTAATCCAACAGAAGAGCTTGTGCACGCCATGATTTGTCACTGGTAACTTCATCAAATAAACCCCTTTACAAAACGCGCTGTATATTCGTTTGTTGAGCCATCTTTAAAGAACAAGCATATTTCGCGCCAAAAACACTTAGAAATGTAAAATGGAAAAAAGACTGAAGATCGACACGATTGTTGGCAGTGAAAACCGATGTCTGGTGACCGTATTCTTGGAACATGAAGTGCGTACAGCTGAATCCAGGCGGTTTTGTTTGCCATGCAGAGCCGCCACGATAGCAAATCAGTGGGCGGGCCTTCCGCCGGAAAGCAGTCGTTGAGGAGACAATACCGTCAAAAAGTTGACGCACAGTTGTGATCGGGTTGGCGATTTCGGCAACTGCTGCCGGGTTTCGCGAAAGGCCAATTGTTCTCCATATGTTTTCTATACGCTTCATCTCAATAGTACTCGGCAGGCATCCTGATTTCCGATAAAAGGAGGGTTCAATTCAAGAATACATATCGCGCCAATCACCTTTTTCTTAAGGAGTCTTTGAATTAATCTGGGCGTAAGATATGAGGAATATTTTGTTCAGGGAGAACTTTGCGTTACGCCCCTGCCTCAAGAAACAGATCACAGGCATTGTGCAGGCGAACACAAGTGTATGAAGAGAGCACCAGGATAATGCAAGCATGGCCGAGATAATCCCGCCGCTGACCCGTCAAACGCTCAGCCGGATGACCGCTGGAGAAAAACGTGTTGCCAGGCGTTTGAAAGAATTGCTCGAGGATGATTATCTAGTCTGGTACGACATTCCCATTGGTCGGCAGCAGCGATATCCCGATTTCATCATTCTGCATCCATCCCGCGGCCTGCTTTTTCTCGAAGTCAAGGACTGGAAGCCGGACACGCTGAAGAAAATAAGCAAATCCGATGTCACGCTGCTTACCAACAACGGTATGGTGGCAAAGCCTCATCCCCTGGAGCAGGTGCGGGGTTATACCTATAGTGTGGTGGATATGCTGGTGCGTGATCCCCAGTTGTGCCAGACCAGCAAAGCCTACCAGGGTAACCTGATCATGCCTTTTGGTTGGGGCGTGGTGTTCACCAATATCACACGCAAGCAAATTCAAAAGGCAATACCCGGCGATGCTCTGGAGGGGGTGCTGCCGAGTCACTTGATGATTTACAAAGACGAGATCAGTTCCTCTGCAGACGCAGAGCGATTTCAGGAGCAGCTCTGGGGTATGTTCAACTATCAATTCGGTGGAACCCTGAGCCTGCCTCAGATCGATCGTATTCGCTGGCACCTGTTTCCTGAAATACGGATCGAGGATGGCATCACAATGGATGTTCAGCAGGAACAACTGGCCCGCAGCCTGGGGGAGGGACATCGGGTGATACACGGTGTAGCGGGTTCGGGAAAGACCGTGATACTGGGCTACCGCTGCCTGCACCTGGCTGAGGCGATAGCCAAGCCCATTCTGGTCTTATGCTTCAATATTACCCTGGCGGCGCGTTTGCGCTCGTTTATTTCCTCCAGAGGTATTGGCAGCAAGGTTCAGATCTATCATTTTCACGACTGGTGCGTACAGCAACTCAGAACCTATCATGTGGATCTGATCGAATCTGAAAAACCGGTTTGGGAGCGCCAGGTAGATACGGTCATCGATGCCGTGGACAAAGGACGTATCCCACGTGCCCAGTACGGTGCGCTGATGATCGACGAAGGCCATGATTTTGAACCGGAATGGCTGAGGCTGGTCACCCAGATGATCGACCCGGAGATCAATTCTCTTTTACTGCTCTATGACGATGCGCAATCGATCTACAAAAAGAAATCCGGCCTCGGCTTTTCTCTGAGCAGCGTTGGGATACAGGCTGCGGGGCGCACCACCATCCTGCGGCTGAACTACCGCAATACCCGAGAAATATTGGGCTATGCCTATAACTTTGCCCGTCACTACCTGAGCCCGCAGAACGCGGATGAGGACCATATTCCGCTGGTGGAACCAACAGCAGCCGGAGCCTCCGGTCCCGAGCCTTTCATGAAGCGTTTTGACAGCCTGGACGACGAAATTGGCTTTGCGTTGGCCTGTATCCGGAAATGGCATCAGGAAGGAATAAACCTTCAGGATATCGCGATACTCTACCCCGGTGGTATTCATGGCAAGCAGATGGCCGCCGCCTTGCGCACCGCCGGATTTGATCATTTGTGGTTGGGAAGCAAACAGTACAAATCCGCCTATGATCCCAAGATCGAACGAATCCCGGTACTGACCATCCATAGCAGCAAGGGGCTGGAGTTTCGGAGGGTCATCATCATTGGCCTGGGGAGTCTCGGTGCTGATGAGGAACGAGTAGCTGAAGACGCACGGCTTCTGTATGTCGGCATGACACGCGCGCAAGAAGGCTTGATACTAACGAGTTCGAGGGACAACCTGTTTTGCCGCCTTTTGTGCCGGTAACTGTCATCCAGTGCACAGGATAGTCCGGTTCTGACTCGCTTCGTCCACAGTGGTAAGCTATACATTAAAGATAGGAGCGGGGAAAATGCACGAGATGTCACTGTGTGAAGGTGTTATTCAGGTGTTGGAAGACAGTGCCAAAACACAGGGTTTTACGCGGATCAAAACGGTCTGGCTGGAAATTGGCGCTCTGGCAGGAGTGGAAATCGAAGCGATGCGCTTCAGTTTCGAGGCTATAAAAAAAGGCACCATGGCAGAAGATGCCCGCCTGGAGATCATTGATCGGCCGGGGCAGGCCTGGTGTCTGCCATGTGCGAAAACCGTAGCAATCAAACAGCGTTTTGACGCCTGTCCCCATTGTGGGAGCTATGAGTTGCAGGTGACAGGTGTTGTGGTCAAGCCTAGCCGGACACCCAGCTAAGCACATTG
>DTXR01000731.1 GCA_012962365.1 Chromatiaceae bacterium
AAGGGGCCGCTACCACTACCCGCAATGCACCACCCAAATAGACTCTGCTCCCAGGGCCAAGAGTAACGTGGTCGGTAGCGGTTAGGGTTGCTTGTGGATCTATTCCCGGCGCTGTACTCCAGAGCACAGAAAAACCGTCACCAGTGGTGATTGATTGACACTCAAACTGCTCTTCGGTCACTACGGTCTTGTCCAGAAGTAGCATCTCGCAGGAGAATGCTACTGTGACATTTCTTGTATCATCGATAGTCAAGTCACAACTGCTACCGGTGGCACCAGCACAATCTCCTCCCCAGATAACAGGTGAAATAGTTGCCCCTGCATCTGGCACAACATCAAGAGTGATAACCTCACCCATATCAAAAGCCTCGTGACAATCCACATAGGTGGTACTGCAATTAATTCCAACAGGGTCGGAGATCACCGTCGCATAGTCACCGCTCAACTGAACCGTCAGACCAGGCCCTCCAGTCCCCTGAACAGCAAAAACAAAAGGACTTTCATCTCCATCATCATTCTCTATGGATATGTTTGCCTTATGGAGCCCCACTGAGGTGGGGGTAAAATAGACCTCAAATTCGGTAAACTCCCCGGGGGCCACCACCGTTGAAAGGGGCTGCTCTATTATCTTGAGGTCGGCACTGGTTGTCCCAGCACTCAGAATATCAAGAGTGACCTGACCCAGGGTCAGATCGCCTACACCTGTGTTGGTGATTTTAAAGACTGAAATGGCACCCCTCCGGTTCGCTTCGACTACACCTAAATCAGTATTGTCATAGAGACAAGGGGTAGTATCGCCATTTAGTATCGATTTCCCCCCACCAGAAACACCAATTTCTGGAGCACTACCAGGAAGAAGGCCATCAAAAATATACGCTGACCCCTGATCAATGTTCTCTCCAACACCACACACTCCGATATCATCTACCAAGGCACTCACCAGAACCCTATCCCCATCCAAAGCAAGGGCGTAACCAAAATGGTCTGCCCATGCGCCATCTGTTGCAACCAACGCCTGATCGGCCACTGCACTACTTACCCAACCAGAGTCCGGCTTGGTGAACAGCAGCACTTTGCCGTTGCTGTTTCCATCAACAGCACTATAGCTGTCACTAACCAAAACCCGATCTCCATCAATGGCCACTGCTCTAGCGAAATTTCTACTCGCACCCTCCGTGGTCAAATTGGCCGTGGGAGTAGCGTTTACCCAACCACTACCTGGTTTGACAAAGAGTGCCGCCCTCCGGGTTTGATTTCCCCAGCTCTCACCCACAACTACAACATCCCCACTGATATCAACTGCAGAACCAAATTTAGCTCCCGCAGTTACCTCTTGAGGCGACAACTTGGCCCAGGAGGTGCCATCAACCCACTCGGCACCGCTCTTTTCAAACAGATAGACAGCACCAGCAAAGGCATCTACGCCAACGTCCACGCCGGTAGCACCGGCCACAACCACATCGCCACTTATAGCAACATCATCACCCAGCAAATCTCCATTTGCACCATCTGGAGCGATCAATTTTATAGTTTCATTCACTGCATCTGCCCATCCGCTAACGGGTTTAGTATAAAGATAGAGCGCACCCTGCATAAAGTTGGCAGAAATTTTGGCCCCTGGCGCAGCGACCACCAGGGTCTCTCCCTCAATTGCCAGGGAGTCACCAAATCTATCCCCAGGGAGCGTATCAGAACCTTGCAAAATAACAGTCTCCGTCATGGTGCCCCCCAACCCGTAGGCGGTTTGGTAAAGAGATAAACTTGATTCACTTGCGGAGCGCCAACTGCTACCACATCACCATCAATGGCAACACTGTCCCCAAAGAGCGCCTCTGCACCACCATCAGAGGCGGTCAGAATTGCCAGCTCTTCCCAGCTACCAGATATGCTGTTTTTTTCCTAGAGATAGACACGCCCCTCCTTACCATTTTTCTCAGAAGATCCCACTACCGCCACATCTCCACTAATAGCCAGATCAACACCAAATTGGTCACCAGCAGTCCCATCAGATTGAACCAATTTTTGCTGCTCCACAAAAACCCGATCTGCTGCCTGGGTCATACCCGCTGTTAATAGCAGCATACTTACCATGACGACAGCACTACACAGCCGCAACTGACTCAAAAAATCGTTCATAATTATTCCTCAATATTCCTACGGACTGCCACACACATCTGCCTGGGAAACAATACTAAACAGACCGCCATTCTCTACACTGAATCCAATGCCGCTGTTGATACGTACAGAAGATGATTTCAGGATTAGGGCATGGGGAGCCTGAACAATAATTTCACCTGACGCTTCTGTATCAATAAATGCCGTGGTTGAAAGGGTCGTGTTACCTATTCCTGAAAAGAGAGCACCCCCTTCAAGCTGTATGGAAGATGAGTCACAGAGATCATTGTCTTGGTCATCTGGAATCCCATCCCCATCCTTATCAGGCAAACTCACGCTCAATGCTAATGTGGTTGCGACACTAGTGTCAATAGTGTTAGCCCAAAGCAGTAATGTCCCCTTTGT
>DTXR01000732.1 GCA_012962365.1 Chromatiaceae bacterium
TTCCGATCTATTTTCATCTGTTCCAGCGTGGTGTTCTGGGCCTCGTCCAGGATAATGAAGGATTCATTGAGGGTGCGGCCGCGCATATAGGCCAGGGGCGCGATCTCGATGACATTGCGCTCCACCAGCTTGTGTACCCGCTCGAAGCCCAGCATTTCGTACAGGGCGTCATAGAGGGGCCGCAGATAAGGGTCGATCTTCTGCGCCAGATCACCGGGCAGAAACCCCAGACGCTCACCGGCTTCCACCGCCGGGCGCACCAGCATGATGCGGCGCACCTTGTCGTATTCAAGCGCCTCTACGGCGCAGGCGACGGCCAGATAGGTCTTGCCCGTACCCGCAGGGCCCACGCCGAAGTTGATGGCATGGTTCATCACCCGGTGCAGGTACTCCTTCTGATGCGGGCCACGACCGCGCACCATGCCCCGTTTGGTCTTGATCACCACTTCTGGTAGATCGGGCTCTGCGGGCTGCAGCAGCTCATCGATGCCGGATTCCTGCAGATACAGATGCACGGCTGCCGGCGTGAGCACTTCGTTTTCCGTGGCTTGATACAGATTCTGCAGCAGATCGGCCCCGGCCTGCACCGCTTCCGGCGAGCCGATCAGGCGAAAGCTGTTGCCACGGTTGTTGATCTCGATACCCAGGCGCATTTCCAGCTGGCGCAGGTGTTCATCCAGCTGCCCGCAGACATTGCGCAGGCGCTCATTGTTTTCGGGTTCCAGGACAAGGTCCAGGGATTCAGGATGCTCGGATACTACAGCGGTCGTCATACAGTCTTCAGGCGATGGCCGCAGTGGCGGTCTCGTCCGGCAGTTCTCCGCGTAAGGAGTTGGGCAGGGCTTCGGTGATGCGCACATCCACGAACTGCCCGATGAGGGATTCCGGTGCGGCGAAATTCACCACCCGGTTGTTTTGGGTACGGCCAGCAAGTTCTGTCGCATCCTTGCGCGCATGGCGCTCCACCAGCACTTGCTGCACAGTTCCGACCATCTGGCGGCTGATGCGCTGGGCATTGCTGTTGATGACCTGCTGCAATTGCTGCAATCTGGCCTGCTTGGTTTCCACAGACACATCATCGGGCAAGTCAGAAGCAGGCGTGCCGGGGCGGCGGCTGTAGATAAAGCTGAAGGATTGGTCGAAACCGATGTCGTCGATGAGTTTCATGGTATGTGCAAAGTCGTCTTCTGTCTCACCGGGGAAGCCCACGATGAAATCGGAAGAAATGCTGATATCCGGCCGCGTCTCGCGCAGTCGGCGAATCTTCTGCTTGTATTCAAAGGCGCTGTGACCCCGCTTCATGGCCATGAGTATGCGGTCCGAGCCGGACTGCACCGGCAGATGCAGGAAACTCACCAGCTCCGGCACATCCGCATACACGTCGATGAGGCTGTCCGAGAATTCGACAGGATGGGAGGTGGTGAAACGAATGCGCTCAATGCCATCGATGGCGGCCACGTAGCGAATCAGAAGGGCAAGATCAGCAATTTCATCGTCGTGCATACGGCCTCGGTAGGCATTGACGTTCTGCCCCAGCAGATTGACTTCACGCACGCCCTGTTGCGCCAGTTGCGCCACTTCGGCAATCACGTCATCGAAAGGACGGCTGATTTCTTCCCCACGGGTATAGGGCACCACGCAATAGGTGCAATACTTGGAACAGCCTTCCATGATGGACACGAAAGCAGTGGGGCCATCAGCACGGGGCTCGGGCAAGCGATCGAATTTCTCGATCTCGGGAAAACTCACATCCACCACAGGCTGGTGGTGCTGGCGCAAGTCATCCAGCATCTGCGGCAGGCGGTGCAGTGTCTGAGGGCCGAATACCAGATCGACGAAGGGCGCACGGCGGCGAATGGCCTCGCCTTCCTGACTGGCTACGCAGCCACCTACGCCGATCACCAGATCAGGCTTCTCGTTCTTCCAGTCTTTCCAGCGACCCAAAAGCGAAAACACCTTTTCCTGGGCTTTCTCGCGAATGGAGCAGGTGTTGAGCAGCAAAACGTCTGCGTCTTCAGGAGTGGTCGTGATTTCCAGGCCATGGGAATCATGAAGTACGTCCTCCATCTTGCTGGAGTCGTACTCGTTCATCTGGCATCCGAA
>DTXR01000733.1 GCA_012962365.1 Chromatiaceae bacterium
AGGTACAAACTGTACCCAACTCATTTCTTGGTTAACATATTGATTGAAAGGCAAAAACATCGGTATTTGGGACGGCCTGGTGAAATATCCGGGCTGGAGATCGTGTTCATCAGTTAGCTTTTGTCGGCGTTTCCAGCAACACCTTGATATGGCTGGCATACCAGAACGGATTGTCCTGAACAGCCATCTGCGATTCCTGCAACATAGACCGCGCCCGGTCACGAAGCTGCCTGTCTTCAGAACCCAGAGACAATTGCAGGACGATCGCCGCAGGCGCTGGCAGAGCACCATCTTCCTGGGCTTTGGCGAATGGCATGCCAGGCAGCAGTGCCTGACTGCCGCTTAACCAGCCCTTTTCCGTATAGAACCGGGACCAGGCAATAGTCAGTAACTTATCCGCCACTTTGGCATCCAGGGGTTGCCTGCTGATCCGTGACCAGCTGCGCAATCCCTGGGCAACGTAGGCATAATCGGCAAGCGACGCCTGCCCGATGGGCCTCCCCTTGTGTACCGCCCTGAACAGCTGCTTGCCATCCCACAGGTCATTCAACAGATAATCACGCAGTTTTCCTGCCGCAGAATGAAACCCCGGGTGTTGTAGCTGATCGGCAGCAAGGGAAAGCGCATTCAGCAGCAAGCCGTTCCAGCCTGCAAGACGCTTGTCATCCACCGGCAGGCTGCGCTTGTGTCTTGCCACCAGCAGACGTTTTTTTGCTTCTGCCAGCTGCTTGGTGATTTGATCCACCGGTTGCTGGTGTTTGGTTGCCAGTTCCTGAATCGAAGCCCCCTGCATGGGCAGCACACCTTCAGGCTTTCGATCAAACCCATTCAGCAGCCAATGCTCCCTAGCCAGCACCCGCTGCTCTGGGGTGAGTATCTGCTCCAGTTCTTTTTCCTTCCACAAATAGTAACCTCCTTCCGCGCCCTGATCATCTACTGCGGAAAAGCTGGCGACACAGGCAGCCGTCTTACCACACATCTCGCGCAGCGTGAATTCCAGGGTATCTCTCGCAACCTGTGCATATAAAGGTTGACCAAATACTTTGGCTGCCCGTAAATACAGACCGGCCAGTAACGCCTGTGTGTAGAGCATTTTTTCATAATGCGGCGTCTGCCAGTCGGGATCTACCGTGTATCGGAAGAAACCGCCAGCCAGGTGATCGCGCAAACCTTTCGCTGCCATCTGATCCAGCGTCAACCGCAGGAAGTGTTCCAGAGATTTCATGGGTTTCTTTTCCTGAATGCTCAGCAAAGCGGACAACTGAGCTGTCATGGGAAAGCGGTTCTGCTGGCCGAAACCACCGGCCAGCTCGTCAGCCATCACCATCGCTGATTTCAGAAACACCTGCAGCAGTTGATCACGGGAAACAGGTTTGTCGCCTGTGCTGACCTGGCGCTGCGTAACCAGGGCATCCAGTGCCCTGCTCGCTAGTTGTGTCACTTCGGCTTTTTCGGCGTGCCACATCTTCTGCAACCTGCCCAACAGCACGCGGAAGCGTTCGGCTGGCAGATAGGTCATGCCCACGACCGGATAACCTTCTGGAGTCAGAAAGACATTCAAC
>DTXR01000734.1 GCA_012962365.1 Chromatiaceae bacterium
ATTTCGGTCGGTTCGCCGGTTTATCATCGGCAGATTCAGGTAGGTGAGGTGACTGGCTATCGGCTGCTGCCGGAACAGGACTATGTGGCACTGGATGTTTTCATCAACGCGCCAAACGATACATTGGTGCGGCGCAATACCCGCTTCTGGAATGTTTCCGGGGTGGATGTCGAAGTGACGGGAACCGGGGTGAAAGTGAAATTGGAGTCACTCACCTCCCTGCTGGCGGGCGGCGTGGCTTTTGATTCGGCGCTGACACTGGGAAATGACCAGCCGGCGGAAGAAGGAACAGTCTTCCAGCTCTACGAATCCAGGGAGGAGAGCCAGAAGAAGGTTGTGCAGCTCAGCTTGCCTTATATTCTGTATTTCGATGATTCCGTGCGTGGCCTTTCCATCGGTGCACCGGTGGAGTTTCGTGGCATACCCGTGGGCAAGGTTCTGGATATCTCCCTGGAAAAAAATACGCATGATGGTCTGGTGCGTATCGCGGTTCTGGTGGGGCTGGAACCCGATCTCGTCCCTTTCGAGAATTGGGAACCCGGCCTCGATGAAGAAGCCCGCAAGGAATTTTTTCGCAATACACTGGAGAAGCAGGTGGCAAAGGGGCTGCGTGCCCGCCTGATCACCGGCAATCTGCTCAGTGGGCAATTGATCGTGGACATGGATTTTGATACCGAAGCCGAGGCGGCATCCATCGACTATTCCGGTAAATATCCCGTGTTGCCCACCACGCCTGGCTCTCTGGCCAGCATCACCAACAGCCTTGTCGCCATCCTGGGAAAATTGAAGCGACTGCCTCTGGATGAAATGGGGGCACATTTTCTCAAGGTCAGTGAAGGTCTGGATGCACTGGTCAATAGCAATGGTTTGCATGACAGCGTGAAAAATCTGTCACTGGTGCTGGCTCATGCCGAACAACTGTTGTCTGATGTGGGGGCAAAGGCCACGCCGATGATGGATGAAATGGCGTTATTGAGTACGGACGCCAGGAAAATGCTGCAGCAGGCGGATAAAACCCTCCGGGAGCTGGAAAAAGCGGCCTCGGATCAGGGCAGTATGGGTGGGGAACTGATAAATACCATGCGCGAACTGGCGGCTGCCGCCAAGGCGGTCAGGGGAATCGCCGATTACCTGGAAAGGCACCCGGAAGCCTTGCTGCAGGGGAAAACACGCTGATTCGTTCGAGAAGGCGGGCGATGAAGCTGCGCCTCATCGCCCGCATCTGAGATCAGAAATGCTGCTCTGAAAATGCCATGAGCTTGGATTCCTTCAAATGCTCGGGAAGAAAATCAAGTTTCTGTTTCAGGGATGGCCAGAGCAGGTTGTAATACAACTCCGCCCTTACCACCGCTACATTCCTGGATGGAATAGTGTAGTCGAGCTTCCTGCGCTCGTAGGGGTTCAAACGTGTGTCTTTACCAGGCTGGGTGGCCTTTGGTGGAGGCACAGGCTTACCTTCTTTATTCAGTAACTTGTACACGAAATAGGATTGAGGGTCTTCCTTTGCGGGGTGAGTCTTGAAGTTCTCCCAGAGTTTCTTTCCATCCTGGTCATAGGCGGTCACTTTCAGAACCATGTTGCGGAAAGGCGCCCCGGTGGGAATTTTGTGCGGCTGCTGATTGCGTATATGTACCGTTACCTTGATGTCCTTTTTGCCTTTTGCAGCATCCAGTTTCAGGAACAGTGCCCGGCGCAAGGTGGCTGCATCGTGTCCGCCTCCCATGCTGTGATTGGCAAAACCGTTGCTGACCGGCATATGACAGGATTGGCAGCTCACATGAGTGCGGCCGGCAACATACTCGTCTCCGGTGGCACACAGCGGTACACCATGAGAGTTGGCTCGCTTGTCGTGGCACCCAAGACAGGCTGCAGATGTCTTGAGCATCTCCGGGTTGGATTCCAAAGGCAGAATCATTTCCTCGACATCTTCATCGGATACATAGGGTTTCTGCCGATGTGGATTCTCTTTTTCATCTTCGCCTTCCTGAGCCTTTTTTGCCATTTCGGCATGTTGGGAGAAGGAAGTCGGGAAGCCGGATGGTCCCTGGCAGCTTTCCGCCACTTCATAGGCGTCGATGCCCAATCTCAGTTTGCCGCCAGGCAGGCGTGTGCCCTTGAACTTTTTAAGGCGATGGCAAACCAGGCAATTGACGCCTTCCTTGTACGCGGGCATGGCATCCAGCTTTGTTTTCTTGTCCTGTGCGGCATTGGGAGCATGGCATTTCAGGCAAACCGGATATTTGCCATTCTTCATCTTTTCCCCTTCCTTGGTGGGATCGCCGATGACTTTCTTGTAAAAAGCCCGGTGAATGGGATCTGCCAGTGCGGTACTGTTTGCATGCATTGAGCCTTTCCATTGTTCGTATATTTCCATGTGGCACAGTCGGCATTCCTGAGCAGATACTTGGTGCAGGGGTACCTCTTCATCGTCAATCAGTACAGCCTGTGCCGCAGCACAGAAAAACAGGGTGAAAAAAGAAAGTAACCCGGCACTGACTGTGTGTGAGCGAAAACCGGCGAAACCGTTTTGATGAATGGACATTGCGCCCTCCTTAATCTGGTGGTTGTTTGTAATTGTTTGAATGCTTGTTGTTGTTTGTTCCTGTCAGAGACAGAAATGTAGTGCATTTTGGCGATGCCACTTCGCATTATCTGGTGCAAGCGCTTTGATTTCCTTGATGGTGGTCATGTGCTTCCAGAGAGGGTACGCAACATGAACTTGAACCCGTGAGTCCATCGGGGTGTATAGCACAACTTATTGATCGGTCGAGCTATATGAAAAACCTCACCAGACCTTCGGGTATGGCTGCGATTTTTTTGGGAACCTCTGATTAAGTCTGGACGAAGTAGATTGCGAATCAGACTGTTCGGATTGTTCA
>DTXR01000735.1 GCA_012962365.1 Chromatiaceae bacterium
CGGGTGTGGAAAAATCCTATGAAGACATCCTGCATGGCAAGGTGGGTCTGCAGCAGGTGGAGGTCAATGCCCTGGGCAAGCCCGTGCGGGTGCTGCAGGAAAAGCCGCCGCTACCCGGCCGCAGCCTGCGTTTGAACATCGATATCGATTTGCAGCAGGTGGCGCTGGATGCCCTGGGTGATGTGAACGGCGCCGTGGTGGCCATCGATCCGAAAACCGGTGGCGTGCTCGCCATGGCCAGCAAGCCGGGTTACGATTCCAATCTGTTTGTCGAGGGTATCAGCTCCACGGACTACAAGGCGCTGCAGGAGGATCCGAACAACCCCCTGTTTAACCGGGCGCTGCAGGGTGCCTATCCGCCGGGTTCTACGATCAAGCCCTTCATGGGGCTGGCGGGGCTGGAGCTGGGATTCATCGACGCCAAGGAGAAAAAATATTGCCCTGGCTTTTTTCAGTTGCCAGGACATGATCACAAGTACCGGGACTGGAAGAAGGGCGGCCACGGCCCCATGGATGTAGATGCGGCCATTACCCAGTCCTGTGACGTGTTTTTCTATCAGCTGGCCCATGAGATCGGCATTGACCGGTTGCAGCAGTTCCTCAAGCAGTTCCGCTTCGGGGAGAAGACCGGCATCGACCTGGTGGGCGAGCGCACGGGTATCCGTCCTTCCCGGGAATGGAAGCGCAGACGCTACAAGCAGGTATGGTTCCCGGGCGAGACCGTCATCATCGGTATCGGTCAGGGTTCTTTCGAGGCGACACCTTTGCAACTGGCAGCCGCTACCGCCGCGATTGCCAACGGGGGTGTCTATCTGCAGCCCCAGCTGGTGAATGAAATCGTGGATGAGAGCAGCGGTGAAGCGACGGTGGCGGAAAAGAAAGCCCACATTGTGCCAATACGTGACCAGGCCAACTGGGACAAGATCCGCGAGGCCATGGTTCATGTGGTCGAAGGCGCCCGCGGCACCGCAAGGCGGCTCAAGAACGAGCACTACCGCATTGCGGGCAAGACCGGCACCGCGCAGGTGTTCACGGTGAAGCAGGATGAAGAGTATGAAGAGAGCAAAGTGTCCAAGAAAAACCGCGACCATGCGCTGTTCATCGCCTATGCCCCGGTGGAAGACCCGCAGATTGCCGTGGCGGTGATCGTGGAAAACGGCGGTCACGGGGGTTCCACGGCGGCGCCGGTGGCAAAGAAGGTGATGGATGCCTGGCTCCTTGGAGACAGCCGCCTCTTGTCTGCCCGGGCTGGCAACACAGGAACCTTGGGAGAAACGAATTGATTCCCGCCGGCAGATCCCCCAGCGGCCTGCCTCCCAGTGAGCCGGCGCAGCATCGGGGCGTACTGGCGCGGATTCACATGGATCTGCCTTTGCTCACGGGACTGTTGCTGCTTTGCGGCTATGGTCTGGTGATCCTCTATTCCGCCTCGGGAGAAAACCTGCAACAGGTGGAAAGGCAGGCTGTGCGCCTGCTCATCGCCTTCGGGGCCATGTTCTTTCTGGCCCAGGTTCATCCTCACACCCTGCGGCGCTGGAGCCCCTGGCTGTACGCTATTGGCGTGGCCCTGCTGCTGGCTGTACTGGTTGCCGGTGTGGTTGGTAAGGGGGCCCAGCGCTGGCTGGATCTAGGCTTCATGCGCTTTCAGCCTTCAGAGCTGGTGAAGCTGGCTGCGCCCATGATGCTGGCCTGGTATCTGTCTTCCAAGCCCCTGCCCCCCAACTGGAGATACCTCCTGCTGAGCCTGTTGTTGTTGCTGCTGCCGGTATTGATGATTGCCAAGCAGCCGGATCTGGGTACCGCGATCCTGGTTGCCAGCAGCGGCCTGTTCGTCTTGTTTCTGGCGGGCATCAGCTGGCGGCTGATTGTTTTTCTGGGGTTGCTGGCGGGAGCGGCGGCGCCTGCGGCCTGGTATCTCATGCATGATTACCAGCGGACGCGGGTGCTCACCTTTCTCAACCCGGAAAGCGATCCCCTGGGGGCGGGCTACCATATCATCCAGTCGAAGATCGCCATTGGCTCGGGCGGCATCTATGGCAAGGGCTGGCTGAATGGCACCCAGTCCCAGCTGGAGTTCCTGCCGGAACGCCACACCGATTTCATCTTTGCGGTGCTGGGTGAGGAATTCGGCCTGATGGGGGTTCTGTTGCTGCTGGTGATCTTCCTTTTTATCATCCAGCGCGGGTTGTATATCGCCTCCCAGGCCCAGGACAGCTACAGCCGGCTGTTGGCCGGGGCACTCGTCCTGGTATTTTTTGTCTATCTGTTTGTCAATGCCGGTATGGTGAGCGGGATGTTGCCGGTAGTGGGGGTGCCTTTGCCCCTGGTGAGCTATGGCGGAACCTCGCTGGTGACCTTGATGGCAGGTTTCGGTATGCTCATGTCTATCCACACACACAGGAAGTTGTTGCCCAAATGAAACACGCTCTATTGTTATTACTACTCAGTCTGCCTGTGTTTGCCCAGGGCAATCCCCAGGTGGATAAATTTATTCAGCACATGGTAAAGGCCCAGGGTTTCGACGCAAAGGCGCTGCGCCAGGTGCTGAACAAGGCACACAAGCGTCAGGACATCATCGATCGGATGAACAAACCGGCGGAAAAGACGCTGAACTGGAGCCAATACCGTAAAATCTTTCTCACCGGCAAGCGCGCCCGTCAGGGCGTGGCTTTCTGGAAGCGCAACAGCAAGGCATTGAAGAAGGCCGAAGCCATTTATGGTGTGCCGCCCCAATATGTGGTCGCTATCATCGGCGTGGAGACCTTTTATGGACGCATCGCAGGTAAGGACAGTGTGCTGGATGCGCTCTATACCTTGGCTTTTCACTATCCCAAGCGCAGCAAATTCTTCACGGCGGAACTGGAAAAATATCTGATTCTGACCAGAGAAGAAGACCTGGACCCGACCAAACCCAAGGGATCCTATGCCGGTGCCATGGGCCTGGGGCAGTTCATGCCCAGCAGCTATCTGGCCTATGCCGTCGATTTCGACGGGGATGGCAAACGCGATATCTGGAACAACGAAACCGATGCCATCGGCAGCGTGGCCAACTACTTTGCCCGCCACGGTTGGAAGAAAGGTGTGCCCGTGACTGCCCGCGCCACTGCGGTACCGGCGAATTCCGAGAAACATGTGAAAGCTGGCCCGAAGCCCAGCTTCAAACTGGGTGAATTGAGAAAGGCTGGGTTGGAAGTGGATCAGCGTTTCCCCGACGAGATGGACACGGCGCTGATCAAACTCGTGACCGACAAGGGTGCCGAGTATTGGGCCGGGTTCAGGAATTTCTATGTCATCACCCGCTACAACCACAGCGATATGTACGCCATGGCGGTGTACCAGCTGGGTGAGCGCATCCATGACCTGGTTCGCGCACAATAGGTTTGTCCTTCTCTGCTGTGGTCTGGCCCTGTTGGCCGGATGCAGCATCAAGACCCACGAGTATCCGGATGAGGATTATGGCCCGGATGTTCCCGTGGATGTCAGTCATGTCCCGGATGCCGTGCCGCAGAATGCGCCATACAGCAAGTACGGCAACCCCTCCAGCTATACGGTTCGCGGCAAGACCTATCATGTGTTGAAACATTCCGACGGCTATCGGGAAAAAGGGCTGGCATCCTGGTATGGCCTGAAGTTTCATGGCAAGCGCACCTCCAGTGGGGAGCCCTATGATATGTACGCCATGACCGCCGCCCACAAAACCCTGCCGCTGCCCACCTGGGTGCGGGTGACCAATCTGGACAACGACAGATCGGTGGTGGTGAAGGTCAATGACCGTGGTCCCTTCCATGCCGGGCGTATCATCGACTTGTCTTATGCTGCCGCATCCAAACTGGGCGTACTGGGCAAGGGAACGGCGCCGGTGGAAGTGGTGGCGCTCAGGCCCGATAAGCAGGCGCCGATGGCCGAGGAAATCATGGTACTGCAGACATTTCCCCTGTGGCTGCAGGCAGGGGCTTTCGCCAGTGAGGGAAATGCGCGCCTGCTGCTCCGGCGCCTGGAAGCACAGTCGGGTCTGCCGGGAAAGATCAAGCCTCTTGATCAACTCTCCGGGCGCATCTATCGCGTGTGGCTGGGGCCGGTGGATGATGCCGGGCAGCTGCGGCAGATCAGGGAAAAACTGCCTGAATGGGGCATCGAGTCTTACCACGTAGTACAATGATGCCTTTGTTTTCCCACCCTGTTGTCAGCCAGGTCCATGCGATTGATAGTCAATAGAATTTTTGTTGTTTTCCTGTTGTGTGCAAGCGCCCTGATCCAGGCGGCAACCTTGCCTGCGCCACCACAGATTGCCGCAACCGGGCATTTGCTGATGGATTACCACAGTGGCGCCATTCTGGCCGAGAACAATGCCGGGAAGCGCCTGGAACCGGCCAGCCTGACTAAAATCATGACGGCCTACACGGTGTTCAAGGAGCTTGAGGAAGGCAACATTACCCTCAATGACCAGGTGTTAGTGAGCAAGAAAGCCTGGAAGACGCCAGGCTCGCGCATGTTCATCGAGGTGGGCAAGCAGGTGTCCGTAGATGACCTCATTCGTGGCATGATCATCGCATCGGGCAATGATGCCTGTGTCGCCCTGGCAGAGCATATTGCCGGCAGCGAAGAGGCCTTCGCCGCACTGATGAACAAGCATGTGCTTGAGCTGGGCATGGAAAACACTCACTTCACCAATTCCACCGGCCTGCCCGATCCCAACCACTACACCACGCCCGAAGACATACTCAAGGTCACCCGGGCGATGATCAGGGAATTTCCCCAATTCTACCCTCTGTATTCCGTCAAGGAATTTACCTACAACGGCATCACCCAGAAGAACCGCAACCGCCTGCTATGGCGCGATCCCAGTGTGGATGGCGTCAAGACCGGTCATACGGAAGCGGCCGGTTATTGTCTGGTTACCTCGGCCAAGCGTGACAACATGCGGCTTATCTCAGTGGTGATGGGCACCGACAGCGACAATGCCCGGGCCAGGGAGAGCCAGACCTTGCTGAACTATGGATTTCGTTTCTACCAGACCCATCGCCTCTTCGACGGAGGGGAGACGCTTAAGCAGCTGCGGGTATGGAAAGGGGAAGTCGATAATCTGAATCTGGGGCTGGAGGAGGATCTGTATGTCACCATTCCCCGGGGAAGCTATAACCTGCTGTCGGCCAGCGTTCGCCTCAAGGACAGCGTCATGGCGCCGGTTTCCCGGGGCAAGGTGTTGGGCAAGGTGATCGTCGAGCGTGATGGTGAAATTATCAGCGAAGTCCCCCTGATCGCTTTGCGCGGCGTACGTGAAGGCGGCATCATCCACAATCTCGTGGACAGCGTGCTGATGATTTTCCAGTAGCTTTTCTTTCCGGAATACTGAACCCATGTCCGAACTGATTTATCTGAACGGCGAATTTCTGCCCCAGGCGCATGCGCATGTCTCTGTCATGGACCGGGGTTTCCTCTTTGGTGATGGCGTGTATGAGGTTATTCCTGCCTATGCCGGCCTGCCCTTTCGCCTGAAGGAACACTTGCAGCGCCTCAACGCCAGCCTGGAAGCCATCCGCATGGCGCCACCTCTGGATGATGACCAGTGGAATGACATATTGACCAGGCTGCTGGCACAGCGGGGTGATGCCGATCAGCAGATCTATTTGCAGATTACGCGCGGCGCCTACGGTAGGCGCCTGCATGCGATACCGGAGGATGTGACGCCCACCATCATGGCATTCGCCACGGAACTGGCGGTGCGCGATCCGGAACTGGTGAAACAGGGCATGAGCGTGATCACCCTGGACGACATTCGCTGGGAGCGCTGCAACATCAAGGCCATCACCCTGCTGGCGAATATCCTTTCCCAGCAGCAGGCGCGGGATGAAGGCGCCCAGGAAGCCATTCTCGTGCGGGACGGCCTGGCCAATGAAGGCACGGCCTCCAATCTGTTCATCGTGAAGGAAGGTTTGATCATTACCCCGCCAAAGAGCCAGCATCTGCTGCCGGGCATCACCCGGGATCTGGTGCTGGAACTGGCCATGGATGCGGGCCTGCCCTATGCAGAAGCCAGCGTTTCTGTAGAAGAACTGGAGCAGGCCGAGGAAATCTGGATCACCAGCTCCACAAAGGAAGTCATGCCGGTTACCCGGCTGAATGGTCGTCCGGTTGATAATGGCCATCCCGGCCCCATGTGGGAAAAAATGGATGCGCTGTATGGCGCCTGTAAGGCACGTTTACGCTTGCGCAATGCACCACCTGATAACTGTTATGACTGACCAAAACCGCAAAGAACCTGAAGGCATGGTGTATCCCTGCCGCTACCGCGTCAAGGCCATGGGCCTGGACGAAGATGATTTCGATGCCCTGGTGGTGCAGATCGTTCGCCGTCACTGCCCGGACATCATCGAGGGTGCGGTGAGCCTCAGGCCCAGCAAGAACGGCAAGTATGTTTCCGTGACCGTGGAGATCGAAGCACAGAGCCGCGAGCACCTGGATGCCATCTATGACGATCTCACCGCCCATGACCGGGTGCTGATGCGGCTTTGACTTGCTGAACAGCGTCAGAAAACACCAGACAGGCCGGATTCGATAACATGCTTCCTGTGGTCGTCCGCCAGCTGGGTCTGCAGGCGTATGAAACGACCTGGTGCGCCATGCGGGCGTTCACCGATGCCCGTACTTCCGAAACACCTTCCGAGATCTGGGTGCTCGAACATCCCCCGGTATTCACCCAGGGACAGGCCGGCAAGGCAGAACATATTCTGGACCCCGGCGATATACCCGTCGTTCAGAGCGACCGAGGGGGGCAGGTTACCTACCATGGTCCCGGTCAGCTCATTGTTTATCTGCTGCTCGATCTCAAGGCACTGAACATGGGCATACGCAGTCTGGTGACCGCCATGGAGAATGTGGTCATCCAGCTGTTGGCTGACTATGGTATCGAAGCCGCTGCGCGACCCGAAGCCCCCGGTGTTTACGTGGATGAAAAGAAGATAGCAGCGCTGGGTTTGCGGGTGCGCAGGGGGTACACTTACCACGGTTTGGCACTGAATCTGGATCTGGATCTCGCGCCCTACACATGCATCAACCCCTGTGGCTATGCCGGGCAGGAAGTCACACGACTCAGGGATCTTGGTGTGGACCTGGACATACAGCAAGCCGGGGCGGCCCTGGTCGAACTGCTGTGCCATGATCTCAACCTGCAACCCCGATGGACAGAAAATGACTGACGATTACCGTGCCCCCTCCCGCGACAAGGCAAGTACTCACCAACGCGGTAAGGACAAGCTGGCAAGGATTCCCGTGAAGGTTCAGCCTACCAGGGAACTGCCACGCAAACCGGGCTGGATTCGCGCCCGCGCCCCTCAGGGGGCAGGCGTCACCCGCATCCGCAAGATCCTGCGCGAGCGCAAGCTGTCTTCGGTGTGTGAAGAAGCCCAATGCCCCAACCTCGGCGAGTGCTTCACTCACGGCACGGCGACATTCATGATCATGGGCGATATCTGCACCCGGCGCTGCCCTTTCTGCGACGTGGCTCACGGCAAGCCCCTGCCCCTGGATACCGACGAACCCCGCCAGCTGGCCGAAGCCATTCAGGAGATGGCGCTGAAATACGTGGTGATTACCTCTGTGGATCGGGATGATCTGCGTGATGGCGGTGCGGGGCATTACCGTGACTGTATCCGTGCCGTCCGGGAACTGACGCCGGACACCACCATCGAAATCCTGGTACCGGATTTCCGCGGTCGCATGGATGTGGCACTGGAGATCATGGCGGAAGCGCCGCCGGATGTGTTCAACCACAACCTGGAAACCGTACCCCGTTTGTACCGTCAGTCGCGGCCGGGAGCGGACTATGCCTGGTCACTTGAATTGCTGCAGGAATTTGGCGCTGCCCATCCCGACGTGCCTACCAAGTCCGGAATCATGCTGGGCCTGGGCGAAGCGCGGGACGAAGTCGAGCAAGTCATGCGCGACTTGCGGGATCATGATGTGGACATGCTCACCCTGGGGCAATATCTGCAGCCCAGCCGCGATCATCTGCCTGTGTCCCGCTTCGTCACACCTGAAGAGTTCGATGCGCTGCGGCAGCTGGGCGAATCCATGGGCTTTTCCAATGTTGCCAGCGGCCCCATGGTGCGCTCCTCCTATCATGCCGACCTGCAGGCCAACCCTTTGCTGAAGCCTTGACTCCGGGACAGGTTATAATTTACCGATGAACAAGATAAAAACAGTATTGGTTACCGGTGGTGCGGGCTACATCGGCTCTCACACCAATGTCGAATTGCTCGAGGCGGGTTACAGCGTCATCGTCCTGGACAACCTGAGCAACAGTCAATACACGGCCATTGAACGGGTGCAGGAAATTACCGGTAAGCCCATTATTTTCATTGAAGCAGATCTGCGCGACAAGGCGGCGACCCGGGCGGTTTTCGATGCGCATCAGATCGATGCGGTGATTCATTTTGCCGGGCTCAAGGCTGTGGGGGAATCGGTACACATCCCCATACCCTATTATCAGAATAACATCGGCGGCACCCTGAACCTGCTCGAGGCCATGAATGAAACCGGGGTGAAGGACCTGGTGTTCAGCTCTTCCGCCACGGTATATGGTGAGCCGGCTTCCCTGCCCATCACCGAGGACTTTCCCGTTTCCGCCACCAATCCCTATGGCCGTTCCAAACTCATCATCGAGGAGATGCTGGGGGATGTGTACAAATCGGATTCGCAGTGGAACATTGCCCGGCTGCGCTACTTCAATCCGGTGGGTGCCCACGCAAGCGGCCGCATTGGAGAGTCGCCCAACGATATTCCCAACAACCTTATGCCTTATATCAGCCAGGTGGCGGTGGGTAAGCTGGAGGAATTATCGGTTTTCGGCAGCGATTATCCGACGCTGGATGGTACGGGCGTGCGTGATTATATTCATGTGGTGGATCTCGCCAAAGGGCATATCCGGGCGCTGGAGAAACTCGCCACGGCGCCGGGGCTGGTGACCTACAACCTGGGGACGGGGCAGGGCTATTCTGTACTGGAGATGGTGGCGGCCTTCGAAAAGGCCAGTGGCCGGCCGGTGCCTTACAAACTGGTGCCCCGGCGGGAAGGTGACATCGCCACCTGCTATGCCGATCCCGGACTGGCGGCACGGGAGTTGGGCTGGCATGCGGAAAAAGGTATCGACGAAATGTGTGTGGATACCTGGCGCTGGCAGCAACAGAATCCTAGCGGTTACTCATGAGGTTTTTGCGGGAAAAGATCAGCTCGATCACCGAGTAGGTCTCCTGGCCATTCCGGATGGCCTTGCGAATTTCTGCCTTGTAGGCTGGACGGAGGCTCTTGTAGACCGCAAAAGCCGTGGGTGAGGCGTTTTTTATCTCCACCAGGCCGGCGCCAACATCGATACGCATGTCATCCCGTTGCAGGGCCTTGGCATCTCTTGTAGCTGTGGTGTCTTCAGCCTGGGCTGCCATCTTTTCCATTTCTGCGAAATAGGCCTCGTCTCCAAGGCCGGCAGTAGCCGGCGAGGATGTTGCCAGCAGTGCGGCGAAGAGTAATGGATTAAAGCTTTGGATTTTCATATCTGTACATACCTCTGAAGTTTTAATGGCTTGCCGGCCATGGCAACAATCGGAACAACATGGGTTCCGATCAAGATAATCCCTGCAGTTTCCACGAACAGTCCCTGCTTGTCAGGCCGGGTGGGCGGGTACAACAATCTTCAGGGGAGCACCGGAGACGACTGAATTCAGGTGCCGCTTTGCGTGTCTGCGGACAGTAGCAAACAGAATTGGGCGTATCTTATCGCAATGGGCCTCACATCAGCATAAGCACTGAGTGGGGTTATTTCGGGTACGAAAAATGCCCTATGGCATTAGCCCGGATGTTTCACCAGGATCCGGAATTTTCCCGGAGAGCCTGAACAGGCACAAAG
>DTXR01000736.1 GCA_012962365.1 Chromatiaceae bacterium
CAATTTGGCGCATACAACAACCGCCTATTTATTTATGTGCGCCCAAAAATCCGGCATTGCCCAGAGGAGGACTTTAGACATGCTGAAACGAGCAGTGGTCGCAATCTACAAATTATTTTTCAACGATCGGCGCGATAAGGAATCAACGCAAGCTACTGCGGCCACAAGCGCGGGAAGACGGCAGTTTTTCGCCAAGGCAACGCTCGGCGCAGCATCAGTTTCGGGTGCTGCGGGCTTAGCTCGAATGGCCGTCGATTCTGTACCGAAACCGAAATTAAAGGACTTGTATGCAAAAGATGCTCAAAGAGGCGAACAGGAAATGACCGAACGGGAATACGTGGTGATGTCGGAGCAGGAAAAAACAAAAATGCTGCAGATGTACATCGACAACTACGACAACAAGCACTAATGGCTTCTCCATTCAGCCAGTGGATCTGCCCTTTCGAACTGAACCTGTTACAAGGCGACAGACTTTTGAACCTTTTCTGCGCTGATCAACTAGGTCGCCACCTTGTTTTGTTGGATTGCGAACCAGTCAGAGGATAACCATGGAAAAAAATTCACGCGAAAACAACACGGCCGACATTGCCTCCCGCCGCGATTTCCTCCGCAAGGCCGGCACATACACCGCCGCATCGCTTACCGGAACAGCTATGCTGCTCTCCCCCAAGCCTTCCAAGGCTACGGCGAACGTAAGTTGGGCGGAACATTTCCAGAAGCACTATCGCCTGATGACCGAAGAAGAAAAGGCAGAAGCCATCGAAAGACTGGAAAAAAGATACTCGGAAGAGTTTGGCAAGAAAGTCTCTGTCGATGGCTCAACCGCCATCGATGGCGTGCTGTTTGGTTATGCCCTGAACATTCAGAAGTGTATCGGCTGCAGACGTTGCGTCAAAGCCTGTGTCGCCGAGAACAACCAGTCCCGGGGCAAGGAACAGGAAATCGAATGGATTCGGGTTCTGCGTCTGGAGAAAGGCAACTTCTCTGAAGAAGACAGAGACAAGGGAGGTTACCCGGATGACTATGGCATTCAGGTTGGCGGCAACGCCTACAAACCTGCAGGTGTCGTCCTCGAGGGCCAGCACTACTATGAGCCGGACAAGGTTCCGGAAAAAGATGCCTTCTACCTCCCCATGCAGTGCATGCAGTGTGAGAAACCACCCTGTGTCAAAGTCTGCCCCGTACGAACCACCTACAGGGATCCGGACGGCATTGTCGTGATCGACTACAACTGGTGCATCGGTTGTCGCATGTGCATCGGTGCATGTCCCTATTGGGCTCGCCGTTTCAACTGGGGAGAGCCTGATCTACCAAAGGAAGACATGAATCCGGTTACCCACTATCTGGGAAACAGGCCACGCATGAAGGGCGTAGTTGAAAAATGCACCTTCTGCATCCAGCGCACACGCAAGGGACGTTGGACGGCCTGTGTCGAAGTCTGCCCGGTAGGCGCCAGAAAAATGGGCAACCTGCTAGACCCTGACAGTGACGTACGCAAGGTGCTGGCCACCAAAAAGGTCTTTCGGCTGCGTGCGGATCTGAACACCTATCCGAAGTTTTTCTACTTCATGGACTAAGGGGATATATCGTGAAACGTTTCAGCTCTTTTGTTTTCGATTTTATACGTGCAGCTTTCTCCGGCGGCCCATTGTTCTGGGCCTGGTTACTGTTCCTGTCTTTCTTTATCGCAGCCTACGGTTACGGCCAGTATGTGCAACTTGTCAACGGCATGATCGTAACCGGCCTCAATGATCAGATCAGCTGGGGTTTTTATCTGGCCAACTTTGTGTTCATGGTCGGTGTTGCTGCGGCAGCGGTTACGGTCGTGTTCCCTGCTTACATCTACAAGCACCACGACATGCACAAGATCGTGGTGCTCGGTGAAATGGTGGCGATTGCAGCCGTGATCATGTGCTTGCTGTTCGTCGTCGCTCACATGGGCAGGCCCGATCGTGCCTGGCATCTGGTACCAGGTATCGGCATCCTCAACTGGCCCAATTCCATGCTGGCATGGGATGTTATCGTACTCAATGGGTATTTATTGCTGAATATCCTCGGTGGTTTTTATTTTCTGTACAAGAAATACACCGGAGAACCCATCAACAAATGGTTCTATCTGCCCATCGTCTATATTGCCATCGTCTGGGCAGTAAGCATTCACACGGTGACCGCCGTCCTGATCAACACCATGCCCGCACGTCCCATGTGGTTCCACTCCATCATGCCGATCAAGTTCATCATTACCGCATTTGCGGCTGGCCCGTCTTTGATCATCATCGTCTTCTTGCTGGTGCGCAGGTTCACCCCTTTCAAGATCGCTGACAATGCTATTCATCTATTATCCCAGATCGTTACCTGGTGTCTGGGTATTGCCTTGTTTTTCATGCTTTCCGAGGTTGTTACCGAACTCTATCCCAGCACCGAACATGCGGGCGGACTCAAATATCTGATGTTCGGCCACCATGGCCTAAATGCCCTTGTACCTTTCTACTGGACATCTCTGGGTTTGATGGTGGGTGCGTTCATTCTGCTGCTCATCCCCCGGGTGAGAAAGAATTTAAAAATCCTCCCTTTTCTCTGTATCGCTGTATTCCTGGGAATTTGGATCGAAAAAGGGATGGGGCTGATGCTTCCCGGCGTTATCCCCACCCCTGTCGGTGAATATGCGGAATACACGCCTTCCAATATCGAATACATGATCGTTGCGGGCATCTGGGCTTTTGGCTTCTTCGCGCTGACCATACTGATCAAAGGCGCTACAGGCATCATGCTCGAAAAGGTGAAATACCAGGAAACTACCGAACAACCATCCACAAGCAAGCATCCGGGCACAGCAGCAACAGCTTGATCAGGATAATTGCAAAGCGGATGCACTGTGGCGTATTCAGGAGACATAAGACATGACCAGCAATAAATGGTGTGGAAACCTCATTGGACTGTGCTTCCTGGCAGCAGTTCTACCATCCACAACTTACGGTGAAGCAACGCCCGCAGGCAAACAGTGTTTCGAAAGCCGGAAGGACATGAGCCAAGTGCAACAAAAGGCCATCCATCCCGGGGAACCCAATGTCAAATGCTCCCCAACCACCGGCGCTGTCCTATGGTGGGGTGACCCCTTCGATGGCACCATTCCCATGGGTGATATGCCTGTAGAGGCGGACTATTCTCATGAAGAAGCAGTGGTGAGACCACGAGAACCTCAGATTGATCGCAATAAGCTGCTGACCATCTGCTCCATGGCCTGTCACAACGGACAATATGTACCCTACCCAAAGGACAAGCTGCCACGCCCATTGAGAATGCATAACGACATCGTACCTGATGCCATGAAGCTGAAACACGGCAAAGGTGCCATCTGGTGCCTGGATTGTCATCATGCCGCAGAACGAACCAAGCTCATCGACCACTTCGGCAACCCCATCAGCTTCAACGAGCCTCAAAAGCTTTGCGGAAAATGTCACGGGCAGGTTTACCGCCGTTGGAGAGAAGGCATTCATGGCAAGCGCATCGGCATGTGGAAAGTTGGCGCCAAGAAACGCTGGTGGGTCTGCACCGAGTGTCACAACCCCCATGACGTGGAACATGGCGAGCAGCAATCCGGTTTTGCACAACTCGACCCTGAACCGGCACCGATGCTCCCCAAAGGCATGAAAAATGCCGACCATGAGCGCTTGCATGAGCACACACATTATTCAGGACATTGAAACCTGGCCCCGTCGTTACAACAGTCGGTACCAGGAGTCAGATTGCCAAGCACCCCGTCAACCGACGGATCGGTAATTTTCGAAATGGTCCAACAACAAGAACAACCATTTCCATCCGGAGGAGTAACAAAGAATGACAAGTTTTCAGGAAAAAGAAAACGCCAGAAAGAAAGCATTTGAATCCATCTGGGAAACCAAAATAAATGCCGTATTTGCAGATGTTGCCGCGACCTATGACAAGGCTAATGATTTTGCCAGCCTGGGCCTGCTGAAGGGGTTGAGACGCCGCTTCATTGCAACCATAGATGTCGAACAGGGGCAGCGTGTACTCGATGTCTGCGCCGGCACCAATGTAATCGGCATCGAACTGCTAAAAAAACAACCCGAGATTGAAGTTCATGCTATCGATCGCAGTGACTCGATGCAGGAAGTAGGAAAAGCGCGTGCCGCACAGCAGGGTTTCGAGATCAAGGGACATATCTGCGATGTGCACAGCCTGCCTTTTCCGGACAACCATTTTGATGTTGTTACGCTGCAATATGCAACAAGACATTTGCGCGTCATCGATGTTTTCTCTGAAATAAAACGGGTATTGAAACCTGGCGGAAGCTTCTATCATTTCGATATGCTGCGGCCATCCAACAAGATCATCGAAGAGGCCTATTGCCTGTATCTCAAGGGATGTCTCAAGACAGTATCCTGGGCGATCAAATCCGGCCCCGAAGCCAAAGCCTGCTGTGACTATTTTGTTGATGCTATCCGACTGTTCTATTCCACAGAAGAGCTGTCTCACCTGCTTTCGGAACTCGGATTCAAAGATGTTACCGGTCGTTCATTGCTTGGCGGCACCGTCGCCATGCACAAGGCCTGCAAGACATGACGCCGTCCTGAAATCACAGACCCAGAGGGAAAACAGCGTGCAGGATACTGATTTGGGTAGCGTAGCGAAAAATCTCAGCCATAGGTCTGACCGTGTTTTTCATGCGATTAGAAGAACAGAGAGCTTGTGCCATACACCTTGATGAGCTCACAGATTAAGGATCAATTCAATGATACAGCCCTTCTACCACTGGAGGTTAACCAAATGACATCACACAAAACACTGATTGCTACCGCTGGAATCATGTGTATAGCGCTGTCTTCCGGCGTTTCGGCGGCGCTCGATGGCGCAGGTCTTTACAGGGAACGCACCTGCATCGCGTGTCATGGTGCTGACGGCAGGGAACCCGTCATGAGCGACTATCCGAAGATAGCCGGGCAGAAAGCACCTTATCTGCTGGCCCAGATGAAGAAAATCAAGGATGGTACGCGCAGCAATGACAGTTCCATTGCCATGAAAAACGTCATGCACCTGATCAGTGAGGACGAGATGGCGGTTGTTGCGGAATGGCTTGCAGGCCTGCCGAGATAGATGCCGAGAGATAACCTGCATGGTGAATACGAGTCAGTCAGACCAGAGACTGTCTGTCAGGGCAACAATCTGCTGGTAGTAAGCTTCCCTGTCCATTCCCAGAACCGTAGAACCAAAGAGCTCCGCATCGTCGGCAGTAGCCAGGTCGCCGTAGTTGACCAGCACCGACTGATAAAGGATCAGGGCGGGAAGCACATCTGGTCTGTCTTCAAAACTTTTGTGCAGATAAACCACATACCCTTCACTGGCGTCTTCCGAAACGGCTTCTGTCTTGCCAAACATGCCAGGCTCAATCCCGTCGGAAATAAAGCGAACTTCGAGTGGATAACGGATACACCGCCTGTCTTCAAGGATCTGCAATATCACGGCATAATCGATATCAGGACCATAGCGGGCGCGAATTTCTTTTGCCTTGTCTGTCACATGTTGCGCCACCATGCTGTGAACCACCTTGCCCGCACGTTTCTTGACTCTCTTCTTTTTCTGTTCCATTGTGTTTTTGCTCATGATCGTTTTTTCAACAACATCCGCATACAAGACAATTGTAACCGAAGTAATACACAGCTTTTGACCACCTTTCATGGAGAACAGCGATGCCCGAATACAAACTGAGTTTTAGTGAAGATATTCCTGACGAAGATGAGTCCCGTCAGCGCACACTGGATGAGTTGAGCGCTTTCGCCGCAACCATGAACAACCGTCCCCTCGCAATCATCACCCTGGATCAGGAACAAAGCCGCTTGTGGGATGAAGAGGGGGACATCGATTATCAACAGGAGTTTAGCCAGCAGATCATCGCGCAGATTGCTGACGGCACCACCGAAACGCTGGTCATCCGCAATTCCGAGGGACTCCCCGTAGCTCTGGGGTCAATCACCGAAAATGATGGTTGGCAAGGCCTGGGAATCGACAAGCGCCTGCGTTTCGAAATCGCCACCATGCTGCAGAACGACGAAACCGAGTTCGACTGAAGAAAAGATATACCTCCAAGCCGCATCGACGCTTCAGCTAAAGATCACCACTGACCCCTGCAGTCAGTATCATCAGCATCTGCTGGTTGATACGGATCGCAAGTTCTATAGAAGCCGGCGGCATCAGCTTATTGTCGATTTGAAAATCGAGATTCTGCATCATCGCCCAGAAATCACCATTGCTGTCCTCGACCAGCGCGATACGACAGGGGATATAGGCGGCGTACACGATATTGAGATCGATCGCCTTACCCGCGTCTTCCGGCGTACAGAGTTGTAGTATCTCCAGATGGCGAGACGCCACACCGCGCGCTTTCAGCTCTTCAGATATCTTCAGATGGGAAACCAGTTTGACATTCATTTCCAGCGCTTTGTTGATCATCGCCTCTGCAGCCTCCTGGGGACTTGTACCCTTCTTCAACGGGACTTGCAGAACGGTCTGGGATACTTCGACGACCTTGGGACCCAGCGCGCCATCGCTTTCGCTATAAGCGGTGGCCGGCAGGCACACAGCACACAGTAGTAGCAGAATTGCTTTCGTTATATTCATGATGTTTTTCTCCCGCTTAGTACGACTAGTTCTTCGCATCCGGAATAAATTCCAGAGCACCATTCTTGTCTGCTTTAAACCTTCCCGTGATACCGGCCATCCTGCGCAGATCCTTGTACTTTGGGCTCAGAATAATTTCCCCGCTGGGGGTGACCCTGAACCGGCCGGCAAAACCGTCCTCGCCGCTACAGTCTTTGCAAACATTTGCCACCATCCCGGTCATTTCCGCCATACTGATCATGCCCCCCCAACCTTCGTCTTTAGCCGCGACTTTTTCCTTGATGGAAGCCAGCTTGCGCTGTTGTTCCTGCTCTTTGGTAAGGGCGGTAAGAGATGCCACTAGATTGGCTAGCGTCTCATCATCAAATTCGTCAAAAAGATCATCATCCGGATCGTCATCGTGATGGCGTTTTCTGTCCTTGAACTTCCGCAATTGGTTGTGCAGATAGATACCATACTGCCCGGCAACCATGGGGATATCCTTTTTGGGTTTACCTCGGCCGGTTTTTTTGTGGCAGAACTTGCACTCATCCAGGTATATCTCTCGCCCTTTCTCCGCATCGCCTGAATATAGTGGGATTTCCGGCAGATTCATGGCCTCCAGATCGATCGCCGCCAGATACTCGGAAATATCCTCGATATCCTTGTCCGTCATTTGCGTGATAGCCGATGCCAGCACCATGGGTGCATACTCCCGAGTTCCATCACGGTAGTATTTCAACTCCTTGGCCAGATAACCGGCGGCCAGGCCGGCAAGTCGTGGAGAAAGCGCCCCTGGCGTACCCTGCCCGTACAGGCCATGACACAGTGCACAACTCTTATTGATACGCTTGGCGTTTTCAATGTCATACGCCAGGCCACTGCCGGAGAGCCAAAGCAGAGATAACAACATTATCACTCGGTATCGCATTTATTCTTCCTCCTCGGTGACTGTCTTCGTTCCTGTTTCTTTCGAGCTGTCGACTCCCAGCAAGAAACGGGACTGTGATTTTATAGGCCTGTCTTTCGCCCAGTCAGGCATTACGGACGCCATCCCCGGCCATGGATTTCGAGGATATGGATAGGCGATCCGATACCAGCTTCGCCCACCATGGCAGCCAAAGCAGACTTCTCCGTTGGCCTTGCCCTGGCGTTCAATCGCTTCTTTCTTCAGATAGTTGACGTTGTGCATGTTGGTACGAAACAGTGAATGGCACACCATGCAGTCATTCTTGAATACGTCACGAGACTCCTCCCACGGCTTGGCCATGCCCAACATGATCTTGTAGTTGAACTCGCCATGACATAACAGACAGATTTCCGGGTCTACTTTCTTGGCCAGCGCGGGTTGCTGGTAACGGTCGTGTACATTGCTCGTAACCTCCTTGTTACCATTGTGGCCCTGATGACAAGTGTTGCACTTCAGATCCATCAGCTCCCGAGCCATTTTTCCAACCAGATGCCGCCGATGAAAACTGTCCTGCTCTCCTTCATAGGTATCCGTGGCCTGATACCACGCAAGGGTATCGGCGGCTTTCATTCCCGCCGGCGTTACCGGCAGAACTTTGCGTTCCAGGATCTCCTGATGGCCGTCGGCTTCTTGGCTTTCTTGGCTAACATCGTCACCACCCTGGGGTTGACCAACGTGCTCAGCTTGTTCGTGCCCGAAAAGTGGCTGGCGGGAAGGCAGCAAGCGACTTGAGAATTGCCCAAAGGAGGGAACCATAGGCGAAACGATCTCAGTGAAAACTACAATTCGTCAGAGAGGAGGTTCATAATGGCTAAAGAGGTAGATTCCTGTGTGCAGTCGGCAGCAGGG
>DTXR01000737.1 GCA_012962365.1 Chromatiaceae bacterium
CACCAGCTCTTCCACCAGTGACTCCAGCTTCGCCCGGGTCAGCTTGATGTTCATGTGCTTGGGACCGCTGGCATCCGCAGTGATATACGGCAAATTGATATCGGTCTGCTGGGCAGAAGACAGTTCGATCTTGGCTTTCTCAGCCGCTTCCTTGAGACGCTGCAATGCCAGGGGATCATTGCGCAGATCCACGCCCTGTTCGTTTTTGAATGATTCGACCAGGAAATCGATGACGCGCATGTCGAAGTCTTCACCACCGAGGAAAGTATCACCGTTGGTGGACAGCACTTCGAACTGGTGCTCGCCATCGACTTCGGCAATTTCGATGATGGACACGTCGAAGGTGCCACCACCCAGGTCATAGACGACGATCTTCTTGTCACCCTTGCTCTTGTCCATACCGTAGGCAAGTGCAGCCGCCGTCGGCTCGTTGATGATACGTTTCACATCCAGACCAGCGATACGACCGGCATCCTTCGTGGCCTGACGCTGGGAATCGTTGAAATACGCAGGAACGGTGATGACTGCCTCGGTAATGGTTTCGCCCAGATAGTCTTCCGCCGTTTTCTTCATCTTCTGCAGAATCTTGGCAGACACTTCCGGTGGCGCCATCTTGTTGCCATTGGCTTCCACCCAGGCATCGCCATTGTCTGCCTTGACAATATTGTAGGGCACCATTTCGATGTCACGCTGCACCACTTCATCATCAAACTTACGTCCGATGAGACGCTTGATGGCAAACAGAGTGTTGTGGGGATTGGTCACCGCCTGGCGTTTTGCGGACTGGCCTACCAGCACCTCTCCGTCCTGGGAAAAGGCCACCACGGAAGGGGTCGTGCGATCACCCTCGGCATTCTCGATAACCTTGGGCTGATCGCCCTCCATTACGGCGACACAGGAATTGGTTGTACCCAAATCAATGCCAATAATTCTGCCCATTTGTTTTTCTCCGTTAAAAATTCGTTAGTTACAGTTCTAAATTCGTTACTGCTTACCCAGATGGGGGCATATATTCCTATTTCAAGGCCTGAATCCGTGGGCTCAGGTCAAGCGTTTGGTGCCGCCTGGGACACCATCACCATCGCCGGCCGAATCAGCCGCCCATTGAGCTGGTAGCCCTTCTGCACCACGTTCACTACCGTGTTGGGAGCGAATTCGTCAGTGGGCACCATACCCATGGCCTGATGCAGCTCCGGATTGAAGGGCTCTCCCTCCGGGTCGATCTGCTCCACACCAAATTTGGCCATGGCGTCGGCGAGCATTTTCAATGTAAGTTCAGTGCCTTCCAGGAGTTTTTCAACATCATGGTTTTCCTTGGCGGCATTGAAACCCAGTTCCAGGCTATCCCGGACGCCAAGCAGTTCACCCACGAACTTCTCCAATCCGTATTTATGGGCATTTTCCAGCTCTCGCTGGTGGCGTTTTTTCAGGTTGTCCAGCTCCGCCCGGGAGCGAACAACCTGATCCCAATGTTCATCCGCCTTGCTGCGTGCATCTTCCAGAAGCCTGCCAAGTTCCTCGTGAGACAGGTCATCCCGGTTTTCGGCGGTCTGACTCTGGGGAATTTCTGTCGACTCTTCGCCATTGTATTCCTGCTCTTTATCCATCTATGCTCCTCATTTTGCAGCAATTCAACGCTAAAAAAATTCCTTCGCCCACTGAAAGCCCTGATGGAATTCAGGCTTTCCAAAGCAAAAAAATCGTGATGTACAGGGAAGTAGGGACGCCTTAGGCCGATTTCAAGGCGGCGCCCAACATTTTTGCAGTAATGTCCACGATAGGTATAACCCGATCGTAGGCCATGCGGGTAGGCCCGATCACACCAAGCACCCCCACTACGGTATTGTCCATTTCATAAGGAGCAGTAACCACGCTGCATTTTTCCAGCGGGCCATAACCCGATTCTTCACCGATGAACAGCTGAACACCCTCTGCCTGACTGCAACGATCCAGCAAATGCAGTATTTCCTGCTTCTCGGAGAAGGCTTCGAACATCATCTTGATGCGATCGAGCTGCGCCAGCTCATCGAAATCCATGAGATTGGTTTGGCCGGAGACGATATAGTCCTGTTCCTCTTCCTCCTCCTGAAGGGCCTTGTCTGCGATGGCAAGGGCTTCGCGCATCAGCTTGTCCATGTTCTGCTGGTGTTCTTCCATTTCGCGAACGATCCTGTTCTTGATCGCATCGAGCTCCAGACCGCTGTAATGGTCGTTTATGAACCGGCTGGCCTGTTCCAATTCGTGGCGGGAAAACAGGCGCGAGGTTTCCACGATGCGGTTCAGTACTTCCCCCTGGCCGGTGACCAGAATCGCCAGCACACGCATATCGGACAGATGCACGAACTGCAATTCACGGATGATGATCTGGTCGTGTCGCGGGATCATCACCACCCCGGCCATGTGGGTTAACCCGGACAGGAACTGGGACGCGGTTTCCACCAGGTTTTGTGGCGCCTCTTTTTCTTCCAGCTCGCCCTGCAGGCGCTTGATGGAGCGGCGATCCACGGGTTGCAGGGAAATCAGCGAATCCACGAATAGGCGATAACCGTTGACGGTCGGCACACGTCCTGCAGAGGTATGGGGCGAAGTGATCAGCCCCTGGTCTTCCAGATCCGCCATTACATTGCGAATGGTGGCCGGACTGAGCTCCATACCCGCATCCTTGGCCAGGGTACGCGATCCCACCGGCTGTCCGTCGCGGATATACCGTTCGATGAGCACCTTCAGGAAGTGCTGTCCCCGCTCATTGAGTGCTTGTTCGTTCAACATGCCCTGCCATACAACATGAATTTCTGGAAGGAATTATATCGCCAACCGCGTTACCCCTTTCATTTTTTCTTATGAATGTTATCTTGTGCCGTATTCCTTGTCGTTAGATGTGTACTGTCTTGCCCGATTTCAATACAAGATTCCAACATATCGGCCTGATCGCCAAACCCGGCGACAGCACCCTGGCTCCCGTTCTGGAGAGGCTTCGGCATTTCCTGTTGGACATAGGGCTGAATGTGTCTCTTGCACGGAGCGCGGCACTGGCACTGGATCAGAAAGACTACCTGCCTTCCAAGGCCGAACTGGCCAGGGTCTGCGATCTGACCGTCGTCGTAGGCGGTGATGGCACTTTCCTGAATGCCGCCCGGGAAATGGCAGTAGAGGATACGCCGCTGGTAGGCATCAACCTGGGCCGCCTGGGTTTTCTGGTAGACATCTCTCCCGAACGCATGTTCGAGGCGCTCACTGCCATCCTGCAGGGTGATTATATCGAAGACCGGCGTTTCCTTCTCGAGGCGCGTATCGGCCAAAAGCAAAGGCAACTCGCGCTGAATGATGTGGTGCTGCACAAATGGAACACCGCCCGCATGATTGAATTTGAAACCCGCATCAACGGTCAGTTCGTCGATTCCCAGCGTTCAGACGGCATCATCATTTCCACGCCCACAGGCTCCACCGCCTACGCCCTGTCCGGTGGCGGCCCCTTGCTGGAACCCAGCCTGGATGCCATCGCACTGGTGCCTATTTGTCCACATCGTCTGAGCAACCGGCCCATCGTGGTACATGGCGACAGCGAGATCTGCATCGAAACCAGCGGTCGCACCGATTTCAACCATGTGCGCATCACCTGTGATGGCCAATCAAGCCTGACCCTGGACGAAGGTGACAAACTGGTGGTGCGTAAATACCCCAAACCCATACGCTTGTTCCACCCCGTAAACCATGATCATTTCGATTTGCTGCGCGCCAAGCTGGGATGGGGGGGGCATCCCTGATGCTGCAGCATATTCAGGTGAAAAACCTGGTGATCGTGCGAGAGCTTTCCCTGGAACTTGCCGCAGGCATGACCGCACTGACCGGCGAAACCGGTGCCGGCAAATCCATTCTCATCGATTCGCTGGGTCTGGTGCTGGGCAACACGGTGGACAAGAGCATGATCCGCAGCGGATGCGATCAGGCCGAGATCAGTGCGGAATTCGACCTCAGTGATGCACCGGAAACAAGCCAATGGCTGCAGGACAACGCCCTGGACAGCGAAGACGAATGCATCATTCGCCGTATCCTCGTGCGGAAAGGGCGCTCACGGGCTTTCATCAACAACCGTCCTGTGCCCGCCTCCCTTCTGACCGAACTGGGCGAACAACTCATCAGCATACATGGCCAGCATGAACATCAGCTGTTGATGAAAAGCAACGCCCAGCGCAATCTGCTCGACGCTTACGCAGGCCACGACCGACTGTTGTCGGGGATGCGGGAATCTTTCCGAAACTACCGGCTCAAAGAGCAACAGCTGCAGGAATTGCAGCGCCAGTCCATGGACAGGGCGCAGCGTCTCGATTACCTTCAGTTCCAGATCGACGAACTCAGGCAACTCCGCCTGCAGCCGGAAGAGTTGGAAGAGCTGACCGGGAAACAGCGTCAGCTGGCCAATGCCGAACAACTGGGCAGCGACCTTTCCACCCTGCTACTGCAGCTCGATGATGATGAACACGGAAGCCAGCCCGGCCTGGCCCGGGCCAGCGTCTTGCTGGATCGGCTGGCCGGATTGGACGAGCAATTGCAACCCGCCAACGAACTGTTGGACAGTGCCAGGATCCAGGTAGAGGAAGCCATCAGCCTGCTGCGGGAATACGCCAGCCAGTTGGAAGCCAATCCGCAGCTACTACAGGAAATCGACCAGCGTCTCGGCGAAATCCACGAACTGGCACGCAAACACCGTATCCGCGCCGAGGAATTGCCCGAACTGCTGACAAGGCTCCTGACCGAACAGAACGCGCTGGAAAATGCCGACATCACCCTGGCCGAACTGGAGCAGGAAGTCCGGGATCTAAAAAAATCTTCCTTGAGTTCCGCGGCAAAACTCTCGGCCAGCCGCAGAAAGGCCGCAGCCAAACTGGGGAAAACCGTCTCCGGGAGCATGCAGAAACTGGGCATGAAGGGGGGCGAGTTTTCGGTGCTGATTCAGCCGCTTCCAGAGGAGAAGCTTACCGTCAATGGCGCGGATCAGATCACCTTCATGGTCAGTGCCAATCCGGGGCAACCCCTCGCCCCCCTCGCCAAAGTGGCTTCGGGCGGCGAGCTGTCCCGCATCAGCCTGGCCATCCAGGTGGCCACGGCCGACTGTAGTGCGGTACCGACTTTGATCTTCGATGAGGTGGATGTGGGCATCGGCGGCGCCGTTGCCGAAACCGTGGGCCTGCTGCTTCAGCGTCTGGGCACCCGAAACCAGGTGCTGTGCGTCACCCACCTGCCCCAGGTGGCTGCCCAAGCCAACCAGCATCTTCAGGTCAACAAGCGCACGGATGGAAAGACCACGGAGACACAAATCCTTCCCCTGGATCAGGAACAACGTATCAAAGAAATCGCACGCATGCTCGGCGGTGTAGCCATCACCGAACAGACCCTGGCCCATGCCCGGGAGATGATCAGCGGATAGCGCTTATTTTGGCCGGCTGGGACACTTCGGGTTGTTGCATTCACCATATAGGATCAGCGAATGATCGGCGATGGTGAAGCCATGCTTTTTTGCGATCTTCGCCTGACATTTCTCGATAGTTTCGTCCATGAACTCCTCCACCTTGCCACAGGTAAGGCAAACGATATGATCATGATGCACACCGCGATTCAGCTCGAACACCGCCTGGCCACCCTCGAAATGGTGACGTTCTGCCAGGCCGGCAGCCTCGAACTGGGTCAGCACCCGGTATACCGTGGCCAGACCGATATCCTCTTCACGCTTCAAAAGCTCTTTGTACACATCTTCAGCGGTCATGTGGCGCTGAGCATTCTCCTCAAGAATCTCGAGGATTTTCATCCGGGGCAGAGTCACCTTCAAGCCCGCCTTGCGAATTTTTTGCTGATCCATTTCTGTCTCCATTTCAGATGCCGCCGCTGACGGAATCCGTTATGATGTGCACCTGAATATTTCAGCCTACACGGGATGCCAATGTATAAGCTTCTCATTTCTGTTGCCCTGAGTGCAAGCCTGAGTGGCTGCAGCAGTATAGATATCGACAAAGATACCTGGGATGTTTTCGGGAACATCATTCCCGACTCCCTGGAAAAACTGCCTTTCGTCTATCGTCCCCAGATCATCCAGGGAAACCTGGTCACCCAGGACAATGTGAATCAACTGAAGCCCGGGATGCACAAGAAGCAGGTGCAACTGATCATGGGAACGGCTTTGATACAGGATATTTTTCATGACAATCGCTGGGACTATTACTATGGCATGGGCATCGGCCACATCGAGTTGGAAAAGCACCTGAGCCTGTATTTCGAGAACGACAAGCTGGTGCGCATCGTCGGCGATTATCAGCCTCTGCCGCCCATCGAAGGCGAAGGCGCTCCCACGGAACCCAGCACCATCATCACCGTGCCCGATTGGCAGCCCCCCCACAAGACCCTTTTCGAAGAAGTCGTCAACATGGTTGGGCTGGAAGCCGAAAACGCCGAGGCCGCTCAGAAAACCATGGGGACCGAGGCGCAGAAAAAGGCTGGGGAACAGATTGAAGCCGGCAACAGCGAAACATCGAATTAGCCCTGAATGAAATGCTCCCGGTAATAGGCCAGCTCTGCGATGGACTCCCGAATGTCGTCCATGGCGAGATGTGAGCCTTTCTTGACGAAGCCCTCGACCATTCCGGGTGACCAGCGCTTGGCCAGTTCTTTGAGCGTACTCACGTCCAGATTCCGGTAGTGGAAAAACGCTTCCAGCGTCGGCATCAGGCGCGCCATGAAGCGCCGGTCCTGGCAAATGCTGTTGCCACACATAGGAGAAGCGCCAGGCTCCACCCATTCACGCAGGAAGGACAGGGTTTCCTCTTCTGCCCGCGCTGCATCATGGCTGCTGTTCCTGACCCGCTCCACCAGCCCTGATTCACCGTGCTGCCGCGTATTCCACTCATCCATACCAGCAAGAACATCTTCCGGCTGAAAAATTGCCAGCTCCGGCCCCTCGGCCAGAATATTCAACTCGGAATCGGTGACGATGGTGGCTATCTCGATGATCAGATCGTTGTCCGTATCCAAACCGGTCATTTCCAGATCTATCCAAACCAGATTGTCCTTTGAAACAGGCATGAGGCACCTCGCTAAATGAAAAAATTGCTGCATTTTACGACATGCCCGGCAAGGAATGCGTAAAATGGTATTTTTCGTTTTCTACTTTCTATCTTGATGAACGACTTTACCTGGATATTCCTTTTCCTGCTCACCGGCGGGCTCGCGCTGGAACTTTGGCTGCTGTGGCGGCAGGCGGTTTCCGTGCGCACACACCGTGGCCGGGTGCCGGAGGCATTCGCGGAAAAGATCAGCCTGCAGCAACACCGCAAGGCCGCCAGCTACACCTTGGAGAACATTCGACTGGAAAGCGCCAGTTTGCTTTTTGGTGTTTTTCTCTTACTCGCTTTCACCCTAGGCGGCGGCCTGAACTGGCTGGATGCCCGGTGGCAGTCTCTGGAGATCGACCCACTGTGGCAAGGCACCGGCTTGCTGCTTTCGGTGCTGGCCGTCTCCACGTTGCTTGAACTTCCCCTCAGCGGGTGGCGAACGTTTGTTATCGAAGAGAAGTTCGGCTTCAATCGAACTACGCCAGGCCGGTTTCTGCTGGATCACTTGCTGCAGCTGACCCTGATGCTGGCCATCACCACACCGCTGGTCGCTACCATCCTGTGGTTGATGGACAAGGCTGGAGGCGCTTGGTGGATAGGCGCCTGGATGGTCTGGATGGGCTTTACCCTGTTTTTTACCTGGGCCTATCCCAGTGTGATTGCGCCTTTGTTCAACAAGTTCAGCCCTTTGCAGGATCTGTCGCTCAAAGAGCGCCTGGAAGACCTGCTGCTGCGTTGTGGATTCAACAGCAACGGCATGTTCGTCATGGACGGTTCAAAGCGCTCCAGCCATGGAAATGCCTATTTCAGCGGCTTTGGAAAAAACAAACGCATCGTATTCTTCGACACCCTGTTGAACAGCCTCGAAGCAGATGAGATCGAAGCCGTGCTGGCCCATGAGCTGGGACATTTCAAGCGCAGACATGTGCTCAAGATGATGCTCACCATGGCGATTATTTCCTTGCTGGGGCTTGCACTGCTCGGCTGGCTGATGCAGCAAGCCTGGTTTTTCGAGGGGTTGGGTGCGCACAGTCATAGCCACGCCATGGCATTGGCCCTATTTTTGCTGGTGATCCCAACATTTACCACTTTTTTTACGCCGATATTTTCCTCGCTGTCACGCAAACACGAATTCGAGGCGGACAGTTATGCAGCCCAGCAATCCAATGCCGCCGCATTGATCAGCGGCCTGGTGAAGATGTACCGGGACAACGCAAGCACCCTCACCCCTGACCCATTGTATTCAGCCTTTCACCACAGCCATCCGCCGGCTACCGTGCGCATTGCTCATTTATCCTCTAAACTCAAATAACCGACAAGACACAGGCCAGAACATATGAAACTGCAATTGAGCTTTGTCACCCTGATCCTGCTTTTCGCCACAGGCGCCAGCGCCTCTGAGGATTTCCAGGCAGAAAAATTCCACCAGACCAGTTGTACCGGTTGCCATGACAGCAGCGTCTATACGCGCAAGAAACGCCGCGTCAACTCCCTGCCCCGACTTGAGTCGCAGGTACGTATGTGTGATGCAAACCTCGGCAAAAAGCTATTTGACGATGATATTCACTCCCTCACCAATTACCTGAATGACAACTACTATCACTTCGGCAAATAAACAAGGCTGATGGCACAGCGGCGCCTTACCAACAAGCAGCGTCAGCGTATCGCCAAACTTCAGGAAGATCGTCAGAAACGACTTTCCAAACGCGTCGAACAAGCGCTGCTTGCCGCCGAAGACAGTGACACACGCCAGGGCCGGGTGATCAGCAGGCACGGACAACACCTGCTCGTTCGGGATGAGCAGGGAAAGAAGCATCATTGCCTGTTTCGCCAGAATCTTGGCGAGATCGTCTGCGGAGACCGGGTTCTCTGGCAATCGGCCAGCAACGACCAGGGGGTCGTCGTCTCCCTGCTCCCCAGAGACACCGTATTGTCTCGGCCGGACTACAGTGGCCGGGACAAACCCCTCGCCGCCAATATTACCCAGCTCATCGTGGTGCTCGCCCCCAAACCAGCTCCCACGGGTTACCTTACCGATCAGTATCTGGTTGCTGCCGAGCTGATCGGCGTCAAGGCGCTCATCACGCTCAACAAGGCCGATCTGCTCAAGGAAAACGAATGGCAGCAGTTTCTGCAGCAATTCAGCCACTACCAGGCTATCGGTTATCCGCTGGTTGGCGTCAGCGCCCACAAGGAACATGGCCTGGAGCCACTACTGCAAAAACTGGCCAATGAAACCAGCATCCTGGTGGGTCAATCAGGCGTGGGAAAATCATCCCTGATCAATGCGCTGATCCCCCATCGGGAAGAAACCGTCGGAGAGCTGTCCCAAGCCAGTGGACTCGGTCGTCATACCACCTCCGTGGCCACACTGCATTTTCTGGATAACGGCGGAGAAATCATCGATTCGCCTGGCGTCCGCAGCTTTCGGCTGGGGCGGATAAGCCGTCAGCAACTGGAACAGGGCTTTCGGGAGTTTACTCCTTATCTCGGAGGCTGCCAGTCCAGCAACTGCACCCATCACAGCGAACCCGGATGCCTGCTCATTGATGCAATGAAACGTGGAGACATCCACCCTGAAAGACTGAAGAACTTCCTGCATATGGCAGAGCAGCTGGAAAAAACGCGTTAGCGCGAACGGAGCCGGGGAGCGTAGCTGGTCTCTATATGACTTTCACACAAGCGTGTGACCATGCCGGGCGCACCATTAAAAAGCCCGCAAAAGCGGGCCTTTAGAGAACCTCTGATTAACTCCATTTTCGTCATCTCGGCAAATGCCGGGATCCAGTAGAATCAACCAC
>DTXR01000738.1 GCA_012962365.1 Chromatiaceae bacterium
AAAGAAGTTCCATCGACATTGACGATCCAGGGGCCCTCGTAGCCGTCTTCTCCTTTGAGGATGAATGCGAAGCGCTGACCCGAAGGAGATACCGCAAGCTCTGTCACGCTGCCTTTCATGGACTCAGGCAAAACCAGTGAATAGTCGGGCTGAGTACTGTTGGCATGAGTAAAGACAAAATGTCGTCCATCGTCCGATACCACGATCAATCTATTATCCGGTATCCAGGTAAAAGGCGTGCGGTAGGTATTGGTATAGCCATAATTGTCGATCTGTTGAAGCGATCCAGCCGAACGTTCCCATAACCTAAGCCGCCCATCGTCTGTAAAGATCGCCAAGTACTGATGATCCCGGGACATTTGTATGTGGTCTTCAGTACCATAGGGCACATAATAAAAATCGAGAATGCTGCCTTGAAAGTCTTGAACAAAAACGCAAAAATCAAAAACCAGCGCCCCTGTGCCACAATCCCCTTTGCTTTGCACGAGAAAAACTGAATTACTGCCAGATACTGGCAATGCCGTGTTACGGTTCGCGTTTGGATAACCTCGTGCTTCGAACAGTTCGGCCCAATGAGTATTTGGTATCTTTATGGTCGCCCCTGAGGCAATGTCCATCAATAGCCCGCCATCCAAACGATCATCCCTAGCGCTTTCATGGTTATTCCAGTCGTGAGAAAAGAGTAAGCGTCCCGGCAAGTTGGGATTGAGCTGTTCTGCCCAAGGCGTTCCGGCCTTGAACTTCCCTCCCTTTTCTACCTTGAATGTGCCAACAAGCTCGATTTTTGGTGAACGCAGCGTAATATTTGCGCCAGAGGCCACTTCGATCTTGCTGCTGCTCTTGATGCTGCCTGCTGTTTTACATTGGTAGCTACCTTCATAGCGCCCAGGCGAGAGCACGGCATTGTAGAGATCCTCGCAGTCGTTTGATACTTCAGCAAGAGAAACGGAACATATTCCTATCCAGGAAAGCAATCCAAGCATAGAAGAAAGCTGCAATATACGTGTAGTCTTTTCCACTATAGAAGCCCTGAATTGTAATTAATAGATCATACTTCCGTTGTTACAAAAGACAAAATATCTAAAGTAATGTCTAGACGGATGACATTTTAAATGTAGCCAATTGGGTTTTTCTATCAAAGCATATAAATATGCAGACTGATAATTCCATTATTGGTTCATTCTTTTTTTGACTGTATTTCGGGTGTTGCTGACAGAGGTTTGACAGAAAACGGGCGCCCTATAAGGCGCCCTTCCAAACCAAAAGGTGGATGTGATCTTACTACTGCTTTCTTGCAATCGCCGTCATACCTTCACCGATGGCCTTTAGAGCAGTTGAAGTTGTATTGGCCATCATACTGAACATTTGCATATTGGCTGTGAACTCATTTTGGGCCTTAATAAATTCTTTAGACTCCTTACCTTTGTTTTCCATGGTATCCAAGTTTGCCATTGCTTTCTCAATAAATTCACCTTGAACGTTACCGAGAGCTTTAGCCAGAGCAATTAGCCAGTTTCCACCTTCCTTGCTGCTCTCATCGGCCTCTTTACCCAAATCCCTGCCCAGCTGAGTAGCTAAATCAATCAATGTCTGACCCACATCGCTTTGTTCAACTGCACATTGCGCTTCTGGCGTCGTTTGCTGTTGGCTACTGCCAATCACATCGTCGATAACTTCATTTGCCGCATATTTAATGAACTGAGGCAAGGGGCTGTTGTTGATGATATTTTTTAATACATCACCAAAAGTATTCATAAATAAATTCGACAACGCCCCAAGAATATTTCCCTGTCCGAACTGCGACAACAACGATCCCAGAGTCTGACTTACTGCTTGACCTACCAATTGACCTACGATTGATCCTACAATTCCACCAGCCATTTTCTTTCTCCTGTTTCTCGTGGTTAATATCCGGCCCGATTTCCTCGGTGCCGTATTTCAATTTACTGTTTATCGCTACCTGGCGATAATTGAACTTAATCACCATGAAAACAGCTTGGGTATTGGGAATTGCACTAGCTAGGGTTAGTACCTATGTATGGTGTTAAAAAGGCGAGCGGGATTGACATATAGTCAAGGAGTGTTTAAGTCGCACCAATCATTTTGTTGAAACTCCTGGTTAGTCATGTGAAAACTAATGATGCAGTTCGATACTTCCCTCGAGCCTTCCAGAAGATGCTTTTGGGCAGCAATGTAATCGTGACCTTTTGTGTCAATGCGAACAGTGGTTGTTCTCTATCGGGAGAAATACACTTCGTTTCCTAGAATCAGTTCATTCTCTGCGTCTTCACCGTCTTGGTCCAGACCAATCGCTTTGGTCACTTTCTTGCCATTGCCATAGACAAGGCGGATGACATGACCATCTATATGGTACCTGCCCGTGTTTCTACGCTGGCCATGGCCGGTCGCATTGCCACCCTGGATACCGAGAGTGCGATCATGGGAAAAACGTCCGTTTCTGTCGAAACACCAACCGTCCACCGCCAGAGAAGTGGTTCCCAGTGCATTGTCGTGGCCAGAGGTGCTAGCCCAGCAACCATCAAGGCGTTCATCGGCGGGACGCGGTTTCAGTTCACGATAGAAACCATCTACCGTTTCGAATTCGGCGTCGCCATTCCACCGCACCTCCAGCCTGTTATTCCGAATTCTGCAACGCCCCCAGTCATCGGGGTGCCGACTCCTGGCATTGGCCGCCCCCAATTCGTGGAGCGCATCGACGTTCTTGGTGCAGCGGCCATCTGCCAGAATGGCAACCACAACGTATTTGGCGAAGGCGCCGTTGATGCCAAAATCGACAACACCGTAGTAGATCAGTTTGGCGATGTTCGCGTTCAAGGGCGGGTTATCGAACCCGGGCCGGGATTGTTGATCCCGCTTCTTCGTCGCGCCCTCCCGTTTCGCATTGTCTTTCGATGGAACAGCACGAGACGCAGGCTGTTTGCCGGCAAGAATATCAGCCACTTCATTGATGCCATGGCGGAAGCGGTTGAGAATGGCTTGGCTGGAATACACAATTCGCAGCATTCCAACCCGATTGGCGCCAAGTGCCGGTGAGAGATAGATGACTTGCCGATCGATGCCTTTCTTGGTAGCGAATCGTCTGGCAGCTGTCCACACCCCCCGTTTGTCCTGCGCCGGCCCTATACGCTTGGTAATCGTCCCCAATTGGGCTGCATCCCTGGACACAAAACGCTTGAACCACTGCTGATGCGAGCTATCCCTGATTTCAGTCACCGGATACTGCGAGATCTGAAAAATTTCATCCCGCTGCAGATTGGGAGGCGAGTAGATCAGTACGTCATCCACCCGCTGCACATGCCAGCGGTGGAAGTCCCCCGCGCTGGCAGCCAGGGTCAATGAGACCGGCAGCAGTGGAACCAATACACGGACTAAAAAATGGAATCTAATTTTATGTAGGATTCGTTGCATCGCTTCTTCTCTCCTATACCCAATAAATTGGGATGGCGGCCTGTCGGTGCGGTAGGTCACGCGCTGACTGTTACCGGATTTACGGGATAAGGCTGGAAACAGACATCTTATTTTCAACCCTTGTAATATTTTTTTCCTTTAACAATCGGTGATCGCTTACCGCCATGAAAACAACAGATGATCATAGGCTCATTTTCCTCATCACCCGTGTCTGTTAAGAAAGTCTGTGCTCTATCATGACTTGACTGCTAGAAGAGCTGACGCCCGGTCATACAGGCTTACTTGGAAAATGATCTTTCCAAGTTTCTCAGGCCTCATTGTCGGGTTGATTTCTATTGACTGACATGCTGTGTTTCTATTTTTTCACTTTTCACGGTCTCTGGTAAACGCCTTGTTCATCATGAAAAGGTGGTCTTTGTCCTTTACCCAGATAAAGCGGCGTATCACTCGGCCATCGTGGTAGCGGAAAGTGATGGTGTGCCCTTCTATGTTGTAGTTGCCACCGTTGTGATCCTGACTGTCGCCCATGCCGTAGAGGGAAACGCCGGGGATGTTCATGCCCGTCGGGCCGGCGTCGAAGGTGTGGGTGTTCTGCTTTTGCATATTTCGGTTGAATCGGCCCTCCGGAGTGAATGTGAACTGGATTTTGCTGTAGTTGCTGCCACCCCAATCCATGGTGCCCCATTTGCTGAAAGAGGAATGGGAAAAGCGGCCGTCGAGTCTTGTCAGGCTAGGGCGGGGTACGGGCTGATAACTGTTGTCGCCGATTTGCAAATGTTGACCGCTTTTTTTAAAGGGCAGGGGCTTTTCCTTTCCGATGCGGATGCTGCGATGTTCGATAAAATAAAGACTGCACAGTGGTTCGCCATTGGGGAGGGTGCGGCGACAGTCCGTCTCGTTTGGTTCCGTCTCCGGTTCGCCTTCATACACGTAACCATTAGAAAAGAAGGTGTAGTAGTGAGGCGCATCCGCGCTTTCTTGTTTCCAGTAACCGAATCGGTCTTCCATGATGTAGTAGAACCCTTCCAGTCCACCGGCGCCTTCGGGGGGAGGTGGGGCCTGCCCTGCGCCGTATTTCTCAAAGGCCACCGGCTTTCCTTTAGCGGTACAGAGGGCGCTCAACTTGCTGGAACTGCCACCGGTACCCATTACAAACCTGCTTCGGGTTGTGTTGATGCGCAGGGTACGCAGGCCTGTGCCTTCTTCTTCTGAGTAACGGGCGCTCTTGTCTTTCCCTTTTTCAGCGAGGGGGCCGCTGATCCAGATGATTTTCGATGAGGATTCACCTGGCCGTCCAATGATGTCTTCCACTCGGTAGCTGCCTTGGATATTTCGGAAAAAGTAACTTCCACGGTCGGTCAGCTTGAGTACTTGTTGTTTGCCGGTTTCAATATCTTGGCAGCGGTACATGCCAGGCTGGGGGGTTCGCAAGCGGAAGCTGGTTTGGGCATAGCGGTCGCCGGCGCCCCGCTGGAAACAGTGGAATTTGTGTATCTGATTCTGGATGCGCGCCTTCAGTTGATAACGCTGTCCATAACGGTCGTAGCGCAGTCTGCTGTCCCGACCTTTGAACGGTCCCCTTTGCCATCTGATTGTCGTGGAGCTGTGTTTCCGCTCTACTGCATACTTGCCGTTGCCGAAGGAGCTGTGGTATTCCCCCTGACGGGGGATCTGGATGACCATGTCTGGCCAGGGATAGTCGTTGCCGTCCTTTTCACGGTAGCAGTGGAAGGCATCCGGGATGAGCTGTTGTTCAGGTCGTATTCCTGCCTGCTGCAACTGTTTGAATGTGGGGGCTGGCAGATGGGGAAGCTGGCGGCCGGGTGGTAGTGGCATCGCTTTGCCGAGTTTTTTGGCCAGCTTTCCCAGGAGTGTGATCTGCGTGCCATGATGCTTGTTGATCTGCCATTTGGGCGAGGCAAGCAGTTTCGGAAACCGCTCACACCAGGTTTTGGCCCTGTTGCCTACTATTTTGTGGAGTTTCAGTGCCTGCGTAGTTTGTTCCTTCCGGTAAAGAGCCGCCAGATCGATATTCTTCTGCGA
>DTXR01000739.1 GCA_012962365.1 Chromatiaceae bacterium
CGGGTTTAGCGGCAGGCGCTCTATCTCTGCGGCCTTGTGCAGCCGTCCCAGGGTCAATACCGGGATTTCTGTCGAGCTGCCGCGCAGACGTCCGCTGGCGACATCACGATTTTCCGCCTTCAGGGTTTCTTCGATATCGAAAATATCCAGGCCATGGGCGAACAGGCGCTCCTGATCGGCAATCACCTGGATCTCCCGGCGCAAACCACCGGCCACTTCCGCAGCGGCAACCCCGGGCACATTGATCAGCCACTTGCTCAGTGAATAATCCACCCAGTCGCGCAGGCTGACCGGATCGAGAGTGGTGGAGCTGATGGCGTACTCCGCTGCGGGAAGCTGGGATGGATCACGCTTGTAGATTACCGGCGGCTCGATGGTGTCGGGCAGAAAGCGTTTGGCGCGATCCAGGCGCGTGGAGGCATCACGCAATGCAATATCGATATCCTTGCCGTAAGCGAAGTCCAGATCCACCGCGCTGCGCCCCTCGCGGGTGGCTGAGCGTATATGTATGGCATCCTCGGTGATGGCCAGCTGCTCTTCGAGCTGACGGGTGATCTGGTCTTCCATGATGCCTGCGGGTACGCCTGGGTCGTTGATGCGGACGCCGATGCTGGGGTAGATGATGTGTGGCAGCAGACTGATCTTGAGACTGTCCAGGGAAAACAGACCCAGGATCACGGCCGCCAGGGTCAGCATGATCACTGCGACAGGATGATGGATGGACCAGCGGGCAATGCCGCCACGTCGGGAAGAATTATCGGGCTTCATCTGGAATGATGATTCAGCGCGGAAACCGCACCAGACCTGAGGGTATGGCTGCAATTTTTCATTAGCTTATCCGAATCAATATCTTGCACTCCGCATTCCCTCTGAATCTATGGATTCAGGCTCAAGAAAATCCCGTGGCCGCGTTTTTCGCTGTTTCCGCAAGTTAGCTCATGGCGCAGAATTTGGCAATCTATGGATAAACTTCAACAGGTCGTTGAATAAGCCCACCCCTGGGGTATTCCAACGCACTGTTGTGTGTCTGGACGAAGAGGGAAGACGGCTTGCCCCGGTCCGGAGTTGCTGGCGAAGAACCGAACCGGGGCAAGCGGGTGTGCTGGTGAGCAGGTTTTCTATTTTGTGATGGCGGCGTAGAGGGCGGTGATGTAGTTCATCTGGGCCAGTATCTTGTCCAGGGAACGTACGACCAGCGACGGGATATAGTTTCCGCCTTTCAATTGCTTGCTGATCTTGAAGGTATTCCAGTCCTTTTCCACTTTGGCCAGCGCGTCGTTGATCTCGGAGGTGTTCTCCGGTGCATTTTGCAACAGGCGCAAAGCGTCCGTGAACTCGACTACGGCCTTCTCCTGCGCTGACTTGTATTCCGGGTTTTCCAGCCCCCAGCTTCGCAGGACGTAGAATTTTCCGATGCGCTGGGAAAGCATGCGCTGCCTGCCGGAAATGTTCACCAGTTTGCCTGCGGCGGTGCCGGATCGTTCCTGCAGCAACAACACGAACTGATGTGACTTCTTCAATACTTTGTCAGACATGACGGCCAGTTCTTCAGCCTTTGCCTTGGTTGGTTTGGTGGTTGCCAGTACTTTATATTTCTTCCACAGTTTGGCTACCTCGGCGATGGTTTCCTTTTCTTCGCTGGTTTTCGCGAAGTCTGTCAATTCCGCAAGCTGTTTTTCGAACAGTTTGACGGCGTCCTTGAGCTGTATGTTGGCACTGAGCATCACTTTTTGTCCCACCAGTGCATAGGCTTTCACGATGCGCTGGGACAGCATGCGCTGACGCCCCGCCTTGTTGATGGCGTCGCCCATGGTAAGGCTGGGCTTGTCAGCTGCAGGGGCGGCCTCAATATGCCCGACAAGGAAGAGCGGGAGTATACAGGTCAGTAGAAGCAGGAGTTTTTGTGGTTTCATATTGGTCGCCTGTCGATAAATTGGGTGTGTCGATTGAACGAGGGTGCATAGTGTTTCAAACAATAGACCAAATTATCCATGCCGGTTGAGCTTTATTGATCAAATTTAGGTGTGTTTCCTGTGCCTTGGGTTATTATTCGCCCATCGCCATTATTCACAGAAATTGATTGATAGTATTGGCATTATACGCCGAATTATTGACCGCCGTTTTTTCCAAGGGCTGGTTTACAACTTAGGTTCAATTATTGGCAGAGGGTGTAGATTCTTAACCCTGTAGTAAACAAAAAAGCGTTTTTTTCTCATGCGTTCAAGGGGGCGTTAATGAGGTTGCGCAGAGTATTTCCCTTTTGCCTCGATGCGCAACATGATTTATATCAATGGCCATCGAGGTTATTTGGAAATTGTGACCCGCACATTGCTTTTCAGACTCATGAACCCGCGCTTGACGATTGTTTCGCCGGCTTGCAGCCCCTGTATTACTTCCAGATGATCGTCGAATCTGTCGCCGGATACAACGTCTTTGCGCGCCGCCCGGCCATTTTTGATGACGTAGACATACTCGCCTTTGCGATCGGTGCGCAGGGCGGTGAAAGGAATCAGGATACGGTTTTTCGCCTGGCCGGTCAGTTCCACACGTACAAACTGCCCTGGGCGCAGACCCGGCGGGGGGTTGGGCAGGGCGATTTCTACGGTGCCCTGGCGGCTTTGAGCGTCCAGGGTGGGAAATATTCGCTGCAGTTCCCCTGCGATGGGTGCTGAGCCGGGAATGTCTGTTTGTATGACTATCTTGCTGTCCGGTTCCAGGTCGGCAAGCATGTGTTCGGATGCGGGTACCCTGACCATCAGCGAAGCAGGATCCGCCAGTGTCAGCAAATGGGTGTTGCGGGGGATGGCGTCGCCTGGTTCGGCCAGCCGTTGGGTGACGATGCCGCTGAAAGGGGCTTGGATGGTCGTATAGCCCAGACGGGTTTTCAGGATTTCCACCTCGGCCAGAGCCAGTTCCAGCTCAGTCTGGGCTTCGATGAGGTCTTCTTCCGAAGCGGCCTTGGTTTTCCTCAGGCGCTCCAGGCGGGACACCTTGCGCCTGGCCATGGAACTGGTGGCATGGGCTTTACGCAGCGCTGCCTTGAGCAGTTCATTGTCCAGCCGGACGAGGACATCCCCCTGGCTGACCTCGTCGCCTTCGTACCAGGGAAGGCTGGTGATGCGTCCTTCTTCCTGGGTATGTACGCGCAGCAGGTGACGGTACACCAGCGTACCGGAGCGTTTCCAGACCCTGGTTGCCGGTTGCTCCTGTACCCCGGTGACTTCCACCAGAACGGCGGGAGACTTTTTTGGTTTGGCTGCGCTGGCCGGTGGCTTGGGGTCGCCGCAGGCGTTGATGTTCATGAATAGTGCCAATGCGGCCAATAGCACGAGTGGAAGCCTGATGCCGTGGTACATGGTCAGTATTCGTAGTGCTTGACCTTGCGGTTCAGGTTGCGCTGCAGCACTACGGCTTCGGGTTTCCAGTCGAGCCCTTCCAGAGGGATATCCGGGTAGAGGTCATTGAGTGCGACCAGACGCTCGCCGTCTTCATCGTTGAGATACTGACGAAACCAGCGCACACCTTCCACCAACGTCATGATGTACATGCCATGGGCGCATCTGTCGGTGCGTTCTAGAACGATGATGCAGCCATCGGGAAATTCAGGCTCCATGCTGTCACCGAGCACCTGCAGGGCAAAGGGCTCGTTGTAACTGCAGTCGGCCTGGTTCAGTGATTCTTCCACCGCTGGACTCTCCTGTTTGCTATCATCAGCAACGTCATTTCAGGGATGGAAATCCCTGATTTTCAAGGGTTAATTTTAAGGAATCAGTATAACATGGTTCATGTTCGGGAGACGCCTCCCCAAGTCCACAAAAATCGCCGTGACCTGCATAATCTGCGGAATATGCTGCCCTTTCTCTGGGAATTCCGGGGGCGGGCATTGTTTGCCCTGGCTTGTCTGGTGCTGTCCAAGGTGGCCAATGTTGGCGTGCCACTGGTGCTCAAACAGATCGTCGATGCATTGGAGAACCGACCCGGGCAGATGCTGATGCTTCCCCTGAGCCTGTTGCTTGCCTATGGTGTGCTCAAGCTCTCGGCCAGCCTGTTCAACGAGTTGCGGGATATCGTTTTCGCCAAGGTGCGTTACCGGGCCATGCGCCGGCTGTCCACGCGGGTTCTGGAGCATCTGCACGACCTGTCCCTGCGTTTTCATCTAGAGCGTCAGACCGGGGCAATCAGCCGTGACCTGGAACGCGGCACCCGCTCTGTTTCCCAGATACTCAATTACATGGCATTCAGCATCCTGCCGATTCTGGTGGAGTTCGTGCTGGTGGGTGGTATCTTGTTCACCCAGTACGATGCGGTGTTCATGCTGGTTACCTTTGGAACGGTGGTGGTGTATGCGCTGGTGACGGTGGGAATCACCGAATGGCGTATGGATTTCCGCCATCACATGAACAAGCTGGATTCCGAGGCTAATTCCCAGGCCATGGACAGCCTCATCAACTATGAAACCGTGAAGTATTTTGGTAATGAAAAGTTGGAGGCGAATCGTTTCGACGACAAACTCAGTGCCTGGGAACACTGGGCGGTGAAGAGTCAGACTTCCATGTCTCTGCTCAACTTCGCCCAGGGCGCCGTGATTGCCGTGGGTGTCACCCTGGTCATGATTTTTGCAGCCCGGGGGGTGACCAGGGGCGATATGAGTATTGGTGACCTGGTGCTGGTGAATGCCTTTCTGCTGCAGCTGTTCATTCCCCTGGGGTTCCTCGGTATCGTCTACCGGCAGATAAAATATGCGCTGGCGGACATGGATCTGATCTTCAAACTGCTGGATCGTGAACCCGAGATACAGGATGCGCCGGATGCCCGGCCCCTGCAGCTGAAAGGTGGGCACATACGATTCGACCAGGTGGATTTTTCCTACCAGCCGGAACGGGAGATCCTTCACGGCGTGGATTTCGAGGTGCCCCCGGGGCACAAGCTGGCGATTGTCGGCCACAGTGGTGCCGGTAAGTCCACCATCGCCCGTCTGTTGTATCGCTTCTATGACGTTACGGCCGGCAGCATTCGTATCGACGATCAGGATCTGCGCGAAGTCACCCAGGAAAGCCTGCGGGCTGCCATCGGCATCGTGCCTCAGGATACCGTGCTGTTCAACGACAGCATCTATTACAACATCGCCTATGGGCGTATATCAGCGGGCAGGGAAGAGGTGGAAGCGGCGGCGGAGATGGCGCATATCCGAACCTTTATCGAAAGCCTGCCAGATGGCTGGGAAACCGTGGTGGGAGAACGGGGTCTGAAACTGTCAGGCGGCGAAAAGCAGCGTGTGGCCATCGCCCGCGCCATGCTCAAGCGGCCGCAGATCCTGGTGTTTGACGAGGCGACTTCATCTCTGGACAGCAAGACCGAGCAGGCGATTCAGAAAACTCTGGATCAGGTGGCCCGGCATCATACGACTCTGGTGGTGGCGCACCGGCTTTCCACCGTGGTGGATGCGGATGAGATACTGGTGATGGACAAGGGAAGGATTTGCGAACGGGGCACGCATCAGGAACTTCTGGACAGGAAGGGCATGTACGCCGAAATGTGGGAATTACAGCAAAAAAAACGGGCTGAGGATAACTCAGCCCGTATCAAGCAGGAGCTTCAATGAAAAAGATCTGTTCTGACATTGGGGGCAGGACTTATTGTTTACAAGTACCACACCATATATCGGTGAGTTTTGCGCTGTGGGTGAGCTTGCTCAGTTGACAGGGAAGACAGCGCCAAATGGCATTGGCTGCGCCCATAGCGATGCCGGCCAGGATCAAACCAAGAAAAACCTGATCAATCCACTCACGCAACATGACACCTTCAAGCCCATACACCATATAGGTAACGATAGAGAATAGCATTGCAGACACTAGACCAAACAATACAGGTATCATTATTCTTGACCTCATAAATACTACAATCAATGATTTAACATATTACGGTTTTCTAATACATGGGCATTGATATTTCGCAATCAAGCGCGGCGGACAAATCCTTTCAGATCTATCTGGTGGGTGGGGCAGTGCGTGATAAGTTGCTGAATCTGAAAGTGATTGATCGTGACTGGGTTGTAGTGGGTGCGACTGAGGAGGACATGCTGGAAATGGGATATATTCCCGTTTCGGGCGCCTTTCCCGTGTTTTTGCATCCCCGAACCGGGGAGGAATATGCACTGGCCCGGCGGGAGATCAAGACAGGTCCCGGATACCACGGGTTCTCCGTGGAATCCGGCCCTGATGTCACCCTGGAAGAGGATCTGGCCCGCCGGGATCTCACCATCAACGCCATGGCAGAAGATTCCGACGGGAATATCGTCGATCCCTTTGGTGGGCGGGAGGATCTGGACAATGGCATTTTACGTCATGTCACCCCGGCTTTTGTGGAAGATCCCGTGCGATTGCTGCGCATTGCACGATTTTCTGCCCGTTTTGGCCAATGGGGTTTCCGTATCGCCCATGGCACCCATGCGTTGATGAAGAAGATGGTGGCGTCGGGCGAACTCGCTCACCTGCAGGGGCCGCGTATCTGGCAGGAAATGAGCAAGGCGCTCATGGATGACCAGCCCTGGCGGTTCTTTCAAGTGCTCCATGCCTGTGGCGCCCTGGAGCAGCTGTTTCCGGCGCTCGCGGCAGCACTGTCGGAAACGTCGGGGCATGGGAA
>DTXR01000740.1 GCA_012962365.1 Chromatiaceae bacterium
AGGCCCCTGGGGCTGGACATTGTTTGGTACGGTATGGGCCATCGCGGTTTTTGGCGTGTATGTGAAACTGGCCGGGAGTGAAAGAATGCAGCGCTGGTCGTTACTTTTGTATCTGGGCATGGGCTGGCTGGTGCTGTTTGCCATCAAGCCGCTGATAGCCAATCTGGACACCGGTGGTCTTGTCCTGCTGGTGGCAGGCGGTTTGAGCTACACCCTCGGCGCTTTGATCTACGCCTGGGAAAACCTCAACTGGAATCACGCCATCTGGCATCTGTTCGTGCTCGCCGGCAGCATTCTGCAGTTTTTCTCCATCTTTTTCTATGTGGTGCCGGGTTCCGCCTGATAGCGACCCCGCGCCTTTGCCCCGCGCATTTTTTCCCTGCGGCGCTTGTTCCGCCGGGCAACTTCCAGATAGCGATACAACATGGCGATATAGACCATGGCAGGCAATTGCACCAGCAAATCGACGCTGAACAGGGCCGCCGTGTTTTCCGGATAGCTTCGCAGGGTCAGAAACGCCAGGATGCCGCCGGTCATGATGAGCATATCCCACTCCCGTGCAGGCAAATGAAACTTGCCAAAAATGATTTTCAGAAAATACCACCAGGATGCCAGCATCCCGCCCACATAACCCAGCATTCCCAATAATCCGCCCGACAACCAGGCATACAGCAGGCCATTCTGACCGTTTTCTCCCAGTATCCGCCTGTCCGCCTGCGGGCCATAACCCAGCAGGGGCTGCTCCTGAATACTCTGCCAGGCCATGCGGAATATCCTGTCCCTTCCCGACATGCTCTTGAATCCTTCAGCCCCCGTGCCGCGAGTGGCATGTTCAACGATATATGTCTGGGTCTCTTCAGGAATCAGGTCGATGCCACCACCCAGCCCCAATATGAACAAACCCACGGCGATAATCCGGGGCGCCTTGCCCATGAACAGCATGATGAACAGCAGGGTTCCCGCAAGAGAAAACAGGGCGCCACGCGATTGCATGAACCAGACCAGAGATACCGACCCGGCAAACACCGCCACCGCCATTGACCAGCTCACCCACCCGCGAATACGCCAGAACATGACAAACGCCAATACCGCCGGAATGGCCGCAAAACGCGCCATGCCTGTCGCCCGGCTCATGGCGCCTCCCGCCACATCTGCTGTTCTGTTTACCAGACCATAACCCGATTCATCCTCGAACAGTACGTCTCTGGCAAAGAACAGCAACATGATCAGTACGATAGCCGCCACAACCCAGGTCACATAGTTCAGCCGGGTGATTTGCCGCAATGGCTCATCACCGGCAAGAAAAACCCTTACGGCCACCAGGACGGCAATGAAGGAAAAGCCCCAATAGGCCGTATTGAACCAGGGCGTCACCTGAAAAGAAGCCGCCAGCATGGCCAATCCATAGAGCCAGAATAACCCCTCGGGCAGTGTCAACCTGCTGCGGTAAGGTGATTGGGTGGACAACACGATGAGCCCACCCACCAGAATCACACCCATGGGCGCACCCGCCCGCAGGGCATTGACCGTCGCCAGGCCGCCATCCAGCCAGCCAGGCAAATTCCAGTGTCCGGTGTTGATCGCAGCCCACAACGCCAGCCACAGGAATACCGGCAGGTTGACGTAGTCATCACGAATCACGGCCGCCAAGCTTTGCTTTTTCATTTGAGCTACCGCACCAAGGCCTCCATGTAGATGGCTTCCAGCTCCACCTGTTTCCGTTCCCAGGAAAAAATGGCGGCTCTGCACAGGGCACCCTTGGCCAGTTTCTGACGCTGTTGTTCATCCCCAGCCAGTTTGTCGATCACTTCGCTGTACGCCTGGATCAGGGCTTCTGGGGACTTTACAGGCAATTTATAGCCGCAACTGCTGTCCACGACATCTGAAAATCCACAATGATCCGGACAAACCACAGGCAGCCCCAATGACAGGGCCTCGAGCAACACGGTGGAAGTCAAATCCTTCAAACTGGTAATCACGAAAAGATGGCCGCGCCCCATGAGCATCAGCGCCTCGTCCCTGGGCAGATTGCCATGCCAATGGCAACGATCGGCGATACCCAGCTCAACGGCCAGTTTCCGCCAGGCACTGCCCGATGGCCCTTTTCCCAGAATATCCAGTTGCCAGGACAAATCACTCCGCAACTTTACCAGGGCTTTCAGCAATAGCGGCAGTGCCTTGCCGGGCAGATGCGCCGCGCTCCACACCAACCGGAGTGGCTCACCTGGTCTCCGGCGGAGCACAGTCCCGGCGATACTCTCAGGAGGGCCCACCTCACAAATCACATGGCTATCGACACCATACCAGCGCTTTATCTCCTGTTGAATGCCACCCGTCGCGGCAATCACCGTTCGCGCTTTTCTGAACGCCTTGCGCGATGAACGTAACATTAACCGTTGTACGGAGTTGATCAGGTTTCGACCAGCGTAATAGACAGCCCCACGAAAACCCAGCACCCCAAGAAAGCGCCAGGGCGTGTTTTCCAGGCCACCGACCGGCCCCCAGATGAAAGGCGGACCCATTTTCCACAACCGGCCGGGAAAACGAAATCCCACATAAGTCAGTTGATGTGTCAGGTCAAATTGTTCAGTTTGGTGAAGTTGCCTCGCCAGCTTGAAAGCATCTCTTAGCCATAGCGCATAGGCAATATTCATGATGGGCTTGAGCATGGAAGCTTCGATGCGTTTCCATCCCGGCGTTGGCTGATAGTGCCACCAGCGATGAGGCACATAGACAAAAGTCACGTTTTTGAGCGCAGAGGGATGAACCGCCAGGTAGTGTTCGATATCAGCGCGATGGAAAGAAGCGACCAGAACATGAGGTTCTGCGATCTCAGCGATGATCTTCAGCCAGTTCCAGCCCACACCCTCCTCTGAGCCTTTGTATGGATTGCAGGCGTAGGCGGAAACCAGTACCCGGTGTTTTTGCACAGCATCAGTCACCTCAGGCTTTTTCGATAGTAAGCGTTGATGATCATGCCATGGTTCAAGGGTTCGGCAAGCTTTAATACACCATATAGCAGGCGCCAGCCAACGGCGCCCAGCCCCAACAAGGGCAACATACGTTCTATTTTGCTTTTAGGTACTTTTGAGACAGTTTCCAGGTGAACCTTCTCAAAGCCAAAGCGCTCGAACAGTGCATCCAGCCCCTGCACCGAAAAATAATTCAGGTGTTCCGGCGGTGAAATATACATATCCTTCCGGCCCTGCACCCGTGACACCAGAGAACCGAAATGCGGTACAGCGATGGCGGCCACACCGCCCGGCACAAGCATTTGTGCAATAGCCTCCATCATCTGCTCCAGATCGCAAATATGTTCCAGTACCTGACTGAGCAACACCACATCCATGCGTTCCTGATACCGGGCTGAAAATCCGCCGTCCAATACGTGTTGCAAAGGAGCAAACCCGGTGATCTGTGTGAAACTTCTGGCGGAATTGGGGTTAGGTTCGAGGGCTGTAACCTCAAACCCCTGCTGCACCGCCTCGCGAGAGAAAAAGCCTGTACCGGCTCCCACATCCAAAAAATGATCTCCCGGTGCATACTGACGTATTCGGCCGATGATGCGTTTTGCATCCTGTACCGAGTCCGGATAATGACCCGCATCCACATCCAGGGCTTCAGCCAGACTATCCATGCCATACCCCTTGCCCTGATAATAAGCATCCATGCTCTCCTGTGACGGACGTGGCCACACCATGGCTGAACGGCAATGATCACAACAGCATATGGTGTAGGTTTCTTCCTGTTCCTGCTTTTCAAACCATGCCCGGAGCTCCCCTGAAAGACAGAACGGACATATTCCCCTGGGATTTTCGGCTTGTTCAGGCATCTCGCGCTTTCCTGAATACGCTATCGTACAAACCCGCGAGATTCCCCCTGGCGCGGGACAAGAGCGCTCCATTACGCAAGGCCAGCACTTCGTACAGGGTCTTGGCCATACGAACCAGCAACCCCAGGTAACATCGCGGCACAGACAATCCATGCTTGCGTACAAAGTAAAGCCGGTTACGCACCTCCATACGGCCAAAATCCAGATACCACTCCGGAGTTAATTGTTGGTGATGGTGATGATGCTCAAATCGAGCGGAAGCGACCACCATCAAGCCGCACTTCCGGCTCAAGCCATAGCTGAAGTCCAGATCTTCGAGATAGCTGTAGCCCTGAAAGAAAGGATCGAAGCGGTATGCGGCCAACACTTCACGCTGCCACAATACAGCACTGGTACTCAACCATTCCACCTGTGTGTCCTCATTCAGTTGCCCGATACGCCCGTGCCAGCCACTGGGTGCAACCGCCCCGGGCCGATCACCATACAATCCAAGCCAGTTTACCAACGCCGATCCCTTCAATCCCTTCACCCCTTGCCGGTCAGGAACGTCTTCAATCAGGTTGAATGCCGCGCCACATATGGATTTTGGCGCCTGATTCCAGAACGCCAGCATATTTTCCATGGCATCTTTTTCAAAAAGAATGTCGTCATCCACGAAACCCACAAGATCCACATCAGCATCTACGAATGCCAAACCCGCATTTCGCTGGGCGGCAGCGGAAGGCGCTTCGCGGAAGGCATGATATTCAATCGGCAGATCTGGAAATTCCTGTGCCAACTCTGGTTTAGACACATCCGATGAGTCAACTACGATTATATGGTTCGGCTGTATGGATTGGGACTGAATGTTCATCAACAGTGCACCAATATCTTTCGATCGATTCCGTGTAGGGATAATGAATGCAAACGTCAGCATGATTCGAACACGCAACGGCGCGCAAAAACCAACAAAGCATGAGGACCAGACCCGGTTGTCACCAGCCTTTCATCCATCTCTCCATTCCTCCACCAAGCGCCGTATCTGTTTACTGAATTGTTTCGCTGAGTATTTCTCTGTCCTGTGTTTCAGTTGTCGATACAAATCTTTCTGCTGTGATTCGTCAGAAAGTACCCGACAAATTTTCTCCACCGCGTCATCTTCGTTCAGGTACAGCAAGCGTTTGTCGCCGACGATTTCCGCCGGACCTCCTTCGGTGGGCGCAAAGGTGATACAACCGGCCTGAAGCATCTCGGCTACAGCAATACCGAAGGCCTCACCCACACAACCATGAATGCCATATCGGCTCTGATGCAAGAAGGCTTCTTTTTCCTCGCCATATTTTGCTCCTTCAAAGACCACCCACTTTCCAGCACGTTTACCATAGTGCAGCAGTTGCAGACAATAATCCGAAGCATCCATACTCCCCACTATGTGCAATGAAACATCATGCCCAAACTCCCTGACCCGAGCGATTATATCAATGAGCTTTTCCAACTCCTTTTCCGGTGAAATGCGCCCGATGGTTACAAAACGTGAAATTCTCTCATCAGCTTCCCTATGAATAGCTGATTGCACAACTGGCGGATAAACTACCCCGCATTCAATTCCATACCTTTTTCTCAGAAGATCAGCGGACCACCAGGAATTGGCAATAACCTTATTTGGGAGCGCCATCGCCCTCATTGCAGATGCGCCCGATATTTTTTTTACCAGCCACAAATAGAGCTTTCGCATCAGTGACTGCCGATGAAAAACGCCCCGAAAACCCGCTTGTTGATGATATTTCTGCCGCAACCCATCGTCCCAGGAGAAATCTGCGATGAACTGCAAAGTGGGCACAGGCACATCGACGAGATTATACGTACTCAACACCAGATCATAGCCTTTTACGTTCCTGCCAAGCCAACGATGAAAAAACGCGCCTCGCAGTGCATCCCCCACATGAAGGTTTTTCAGCCAGCGCGGCAATCCCCCCTCAATTACTTCAATATCATCTGTAGACAACTCTGTTCCATAGATCATGTTGAGTCGCTCAAGATCTGCCCCCTCGCCAGTCATTAAAGTAACTTTATGCTCATTCTTTAGTGCCTGAGCAGCCCATAGTGCGCGTGCTTCAGAACCACCACTGAAAAGGCGTGGATGGGTAATAAGTATATTCATATCACCATCATTCACTCATGCTGAAATGTTCTTTTCTTCCTCTGCGCCCCATAACACCGTCAGTTATGGCCAGTATTCTCAACCGAGCATCTGAATGATTTCCTTTGATCATCGTCTTGACAACAGCTGTCAGCGAAATAAACCCAACCAATGGAATACATACCCAACGCCCAACCACCCCAAAATGATCCCGAATCAAGTGAAATCGGTTTCTAATCGTATAGTACAAACGACGTTTGCTTCCAAAACTATGGCTCCTGTGCTCGACAACCGCATCTAACGGCACCATCATCTTCACTCCCTTTTTTCTAAGCCGAAAGGACAGTTCATCATCTTCGCAGTATAGAAAATAATCAGGGCGCCAAACATATCCATCCTGGCGCAGCAACGTCTCCACAACACGCATATTCAGAAGCAGGGCCGCGCCACCAACCCAATCGACCTCGATAACATCTTCTTTCGCGGAATATTCGTGGCTCCAGCCAACAAATGGAGAAAGCAGATAAATCAGCTTCGGGAATGAGGACTTTTGTATGGCGAATCTCTCCACGCCAGTTTCATCCACCTGAAACGCATATGCCACAGCGCTCCCGTTGGAAGATGCGTGAACCAAGCGCCGAATGCAGTTGGGCTTTACTACACAATCATTGTTCAGAAACAGCACACTGTCACATGCTAGTCCTGCGCCCAGCACATAGTCCAAGCCAATATTGTTTCCTGCGGAAAAACCAACGTTTTCCCCGTTTACGATCAGGGTC
>DTXR01000741.1 GCA_012962365.1 Chromatiaceae bacterium
AGAAGCGTCTCAAGGCTGTGCTCAAGGAGCTGAAAAGAATTCCCGATAGCATCCTGTTCATCGACGAGATACACACTATCATCGGCGCGGGAGCGGCATCCGGCGGCACCATGGATGCGTCCAACCTGATCAAGCCCATGTTGGCTTCGGGTGAGCTGCGCTGTATAGGTTCCACCACCTACCAGGAGTTCCGGGGAATTTTTGAGAAGGATCATGCCCTGAACCGACGTTTCCAGAAAATCGACGTCGTGGAGCCTGGTATCGAAGAAGTGGTGGATATCCTCAAGGGTCTGCGCAGCCGTTTCGAGGAGCATCACGACGTGACCTATAGTGATGATGCCCTGCAGGCGGCCGCTGAACTGGCCGACAAATACATCAATGACCGCCACATGCCGGACAAGGCCATCGACGTCATCGATGAAGCCGGTGCCGCAACCCGTTTGCACCCGGAGAATGAGCGTCAGACGAAAGTGGGGGTGGAAGCGGTGGAAACCGTGGTGGCGCGTATCGCGCGCATTCCCGAGCGCAAGGTCTCCACCTCCGATGTGGAAACCTTGCGCAATCTCACACGGGATCTGCAAATGGTGGTCTATGGGCAGGACGAGGCCATCGACGTGCTCTCATCGGCCATCCGCATGAATCGTTCCGGTCTGGCCGACGAGAACAAGCCTGTGGGCTCCTTCCTGTTTGCCGGACCGACGGGTGTGGGCAAGACTGAAGTCACCCGTCAACTGGCGCGGGTTCTGGGGTTGGAGCTGATCCGTTTCGACATGTCCGAATACATGGAACGCCATGCGGTCTCCCGCCTCATCGGCGCACCGCCGGGTTACGTGGGTTTCGATCAGGGCGGATTGCTCACGGAGCAGATCACCAAGCACCCTCATTCCGTGCTGCTGCTCGACGAAATTGAGAAAGCCCACCCGGACGTGTTCAATCTGCTGCTGCAGGTCATGGATCACGGCACTCTCACGGACAACAATGGCCGCAAGGCGGATTTCCGCAATGTGATCATCATCATGACCACCAATGCCGGCGCGATGGAAATGAGCCGTCGTTCCATCGGCTTTACCAGCCAGGATCACAGCTCGGATGGCAAAGAGGCCATCAACAAACTCTTCACGCCGGAGTTCCGCAATCGCCTCGATGCCATTATCCAGTTCCAACCCCTGTCGCTGGAAAGCGTCAGCAGCGTGGTGAGCAAATTCCTGTTCGAACTGGAAGGCTTGCTGGCGCAGAAACAGGTCACCATCAGCGTGGACGAGGATGCGCGTTTATGGCTGGCGGAGCAGGGCTATGACCCGAAAATGGGTGCACGCCCCATGGCGCGTTTGATTCAGGAAAAAATCAAGAAGCCTGTGGCGGAAGAACTGCTGTTCGGCAAACTCAGCCAGGGCGGACATGTGCATGTCCAGGTGAAGAATGATGAACTGGTTTTCGTGTATGAGAACCAGAAAGAAGAAGCCTGATCAGGCTTCCCGGACGGCGCCAATCAGCGCTCGCGGTAGACGATGCGCCCCTTGCTCAAATCGTAAGGCGTCATTTCCACCTTAACCTTGTCTCCGGTCAGAATCCGGATATAGTGTTTGCGCATCTTGCCGGAGATATGGGCGGTAATCACATGACCGTTCTCCAGTTCCACACGAAACATGGTGTTGGGCAGGGTTTCCTTGACCGTGCCTTCCATCTCAATTACATCTTCTTTTGCCATAAAATCACTTGAATCGTTGATAACAGGGTCGCTATCCACCCCACCCAAATAGGTGAAATGTGCGAAGGCGCAAGATTATAGCACCATGTGAATGAAGTCTGCATGAAATATGGCATTGTTGCCATGGAAGTGCCCATGAAAAGGAAAATAATGGAAAATGGAGAAAGGCGATGGCTTCTGTTTTCAGGCGATTGAAGAATCCGGCGCTTGTCCTGTTGCTGCCATGTCTGTTGCATACAGGCCTGTCTCAGGCAGGTGGTATCTACAGCTGGAAAGACAGTGACGGCAATGTGCACTTTGGTGATCGGCCACCGGTGGACCTCCAGAGCCGGCAGCTGGATGTAAAGGTAAACAGCATAAGTACACCGGATAACGTGAAGAACAGCGCCAGGGAATATGTCTCAAACCTTGGCCAACGGAAACCGGCAACTCCCAGCCGAAAAAGAAAGGTGGTGATGTACTCGGCTTCCTGGTGTGGCGTGTGTAAGCGCGCCAGGAAGTATTTCAAGGAAGAAAAGGTTCCTTTTCGTGAAGTCGATATCGATGCCACGGCGAGCGGGCGCAAGGCCTACGAGAAGTACGGTACCCGCAGTGTGCCGGTCATCGCCGTAGGCAGGAAACACATGCGGGGGTTTTCACCCGAGAGCTTCGAACGTTTCTACGCCAAAGCCGGAAAATGATGGATTTCTGAAGGTATAAGCGGGAGGGTTGTAACCTTGCGCCTGTCTGATACCGCGAATCCTTACCTCAATGGCCTACATACAGATCTGCCACCTCATCGGTGAAATACATGAGTATGCGGTTGCGCCGTAGCTTCAGTGTGGGTGTCAGCAGGCCGTTTTCCGGGGTCATGGGCTCGTGGAGTATGGCCAGTTTGTGAATCTTAGCGTATCCGGGAAAGGCGCGGAGCTGTTCCTGTACCCGTTGCAGAACCTGGGCGACAATGACTTCGTTGTTGTAATTGTCCTTGTCTCCCACGCTGAGCCCGGACGTGCGGCAGAGTTCGTCGAAGCGTTCGGGGTTGGGTACCACCAGTGCAGACAGATAGGGCTTGCCTTCGCCGACTACCATGGCCTGTTCGATCAGTGGATCCAGGGTGATGGCGTTTTCCATGTCTGCCGGCGGTATCTTCTCGCCGGTGGAGAGCACGATGATTTCCTTCAGCCGACCGGTGATGAAGATATGCCCGTCTTCGATGCGTGCCTTGTCGCCGGTATGCAGCCAGTGGTCTTCGTCGATCATGTCGGCGGTGGCTTCGGGCCTGTTCCAGTAGCCGAGCATGATGCTGGGGCTGCGGGTCAGTAATTCTCCTTCATCTGATATCTTTACTTCCACGCCGGGCAGGGGCAGTCCAACGGATTCGGGGATGTTGTTTTCGAGTGGGTTGGCGGCGATGACGGGGCTGGTTTCGGTCAGGCCGTATCCCTGGGTTACGGGAATGCCCAAGCCGATGAACATGCGTGCAACATCCGGAGAGAGTGCCGCGCCACCACAGACCGTGAAACGCAATCGCCCGCCCAGGCGTTGCCGCACTTTGGCGCCCACCAGCCCGTCCAGCAGGGGTTGCAGGAGCAGCGAAGCGCTCCATTTGCTGCGCCCCTGATCGTATTCGAATTTTTTCCAGCCGATATCGATGGCGGCTTTGAACAGTTTCCGTTTGACGGATGATTCTCCCGAGAGCTTGTCCATAATGCGACCATAGATGCGTTCGAAAATGCGTGGTACTGAAACCAGCAATGTGGGCCGAATGATGGAGAGGTCTTCCGCGAGTTGGGGAATAGCTCTGTTATAGGCCGTGGTGCAGCCGCATACCATGGCCAGATAATAGCCTACGGTGCGCTCGAAAGTGTGGGACAGGGGCAGGAAGGACAGGAAGGTATTGTCCGGGGCGATGTCGAACAACTGCAGTGCGGCGTGAATATTCCAGATGATATTGTGATGGCTGAGCATCACACCCTTGG
>DTXR01000742.1 GCA_012962365.1 Chromatiaceae bacterium
CCACGTCGGCCACGCCCAGAAAGACGGGCAATTCCCCCATCGTGTCGCCGAGAAACACCTGAGTCTGCCGGTCACAGGGCCTTTCGCTGGAGCGCCGCAGCAGGGAATAATCCATCCGCTGCACCAAGGTGGCAACCTTGTCGAAACGTTCCGGGTGGCGGGGTACCAACACCAGCAGCGCAGCCGGAATCTGCCTCAGTATCTTTCTGTGCGCCTCCAGCACCAGCTCTTCCTCACCCTCATGGGTACTGGCCGCTACCCAGACAGGGCGGTCACCCCACACGCGCCGCACCACCTGGGTCTGCTCCTGCACACTGGCCGGGATACGCATATCGAACTTGATACTGCCGGTAACTCTGACCCGCTCCTGCGCAACCCCGAGATCCACGAAGCGCCGGGCATCTGCTTCCGACTGGGCAGCAACGGCATCTATCAGCCCGAACACTTGTCTTGAAAATCCGCGCAAATAGCCGTAGCGCCGCGCCGAGCGGGCAGACAGGCGACCATTGGCCAGCAGGGTGGGAATGCTTTGCTGCTGGCAGGCCCGCAGCATATTGGGCCAGATTTCGGTTTCCACCATAACCAGCAGGGACGGTTCGACCCGTGCGAGAAAGCGCCGCACCGCCATCGGTAGATCATAGGGGTAGTACACGTGGAAAACATCTTGGCCAAACAGAAGATCGACCCGCGCGGAGCCTGTGGGTGTGGAGGTGGTGACGGTAACAGGCAGATTCGGCCAATGCTGGCGCAGGTGCTTCACCAGAGGCTCGATGGCCTGCACTTCACCTACGGAAACCGCATGTATCCATACGCCGCCCGGCTCCGGCTTCCCCGAAAAAAAGCCCAGGCGCTCACCCCAGCGCCTGCCGTATTCCGGCGACTTGACCCTGCGCCACAGCAGCCGCAACAGCACGAACGGCAACAGCAGGTACAACAGCGGCGTGTAGATCAGTCCCATCTGATCTCGTCCATGATGGCGACGTTCTGACGCAAATGCCCTGCATCGATGGTGCCCACGATCATGCTGCTGACCCCCGGCAAACCAAACACATGCTGCATGGATGCCCGCACACCTGCTACACCCTGCACATGACCGCTCATCAGCCCTTTCTTGATCAGTACGCCCTTGCGCGCGGCGGCTGCCGCCTGCAGCACCGGGCGTTCTTCATCGTATTCCAGGTTGGCCGTCGCCATGACCACATCCATTTCCGCGGCCACCCGCAGTCCACCAGCCACGGTTTTGGATGACATGCCAATGGCGCGAATCAAACCCTTTTCCTTCAGCGCCCTCAGGGCATCGAGTGCACCTTCATGCTCAAGGATCTGCAAATCATCACCACTGGAATGGATGAGCACACAGTCCAGATAATCGGTTTTCAGTTCACGCAGACTCTGTTCCACCGTCGCCCATGTGTGCGAATGGCTGAAATCGAAACGGGACACACCGTTTTCGAAAATCTCCCCTACCTTGGAAACGATTACCCAATCAGACCGGGGGCCAGGCAACAGTTGCCCAAGGCGC
>DTXR01000743.1 GCA_012962365.1 Chromatiaceae bacterium
CAGTTTTTGAGGAGAGTCAGGCGCTCAAGAATTGGCAGAAAGAACAACCGGAATTATTCAAAAAGAAAGTATATGATCTATCGGGACTTGACATCCCTATGCCAAAATACAAAGGCCGGATTATCCTCCCTTGATGCAAAAGGCTAGAATGCCAGCTTTGTTTCAGCATCAGGATAACGCCATGCAAATCGGCCCCCGAGAGATCACCACCCCCTTCCGTCCCATTCCTCTGGACGTGCCCGAGGGCATGGCGCCCAACGAGTTCTTCAACAGCACGGAAAATCTCAACGACCTGGAAAACAACAATGGCCTCCTGCGCAATCCGGAGCACCTGCTGCTCTACCGCAAGGCCCTGGGGCATACCAACCTGTTCGACACCTCCATCATCTACAACACCTCCAAGTGCATACTCAACCCTCTTGGGCGCCCGGTACGGCGCACCCAGGTGCCAAAGGACGTGAAGCATGTCTGGAACCGAATGAACCAGATCATCATCGACTACATGGTGGAAACCTTTCCCGATCCGGAGCAGACGTTGATTCTCGCTGGCGAGGCCAGCCTGGACGCTACCTGGCCCCTCACCGCCCCTGGCGTACCCAGCATCCGCATGTTGCACAACCATTTTATGGCCTTCGACATGGAACAGCTGCGCAACACCGAGCTGGCGGACACCAGCAATCCCAACCTTACGGATTACGGATGGCGGCCAGCACAGTCTGTTACAGAAGCACATGCGCGACGTGTACCGGGATTTCTTTGATGGCCTGGATCTGAATATTCTCAAGCTGGCGGAAGAACGCAGCTCACGCATCCACCTGACGGGTTACCCTCAAGGATTGCCCAGCTGGAAAATCCAGGGTGGAGTGGAGCGCCTCAAGGACGTGTGCTTCTGGCGGGAGTACGCTCTGATTCTTCAGGGCTTCATCGATTTCTACCGCACCTTCTTCACTCAGGTATCCACGCGCAATGCGCCCATGCCAAAGGATGCCTGGTTCCCCGATCGCATCGAGAAAAAGCTGCTGTTCAACAACGAGTTCCTGGCCACCGCAAAAAAAGTGCGTGACCGCTGCATCACCGATGCCAAGTACCCCAACGCCATCCGCTGGCAACCCGCCTTCAAACAGCTGATCTACCGTAACGACGAAGGCAATCTCATTGTCACCATCAGCCAGAATTCCATCGGCAATGCCATCACCCAACTGTTGGGCGTGGTGGTCAAACGGGTACCGGACGCCAAGGCCTACGAGCAGGCCGAACCCGCCCTCATCGACAAATTGC
>DTXR01000744.1 GCA_012962365.1 Chromatiaceae bacterium
AAGGTGGCACTTACCCGGCCTACCAGCGGCTAAATATTTCCATGGCCTGCAATCATTGTGACGATCCGGTGTGCCTCAAGGGTTGCCCCACTCGTGCCTACACCAAATTTGCCGAGTACGGTGCCGTGCTGCAGGATCCGGATATTTGTTTCGGCTGTGGTTACTGTACCTGGGTCTGTCCCTACAATGCGCCTCAACTCGATCCCGTGAAAGGTCAGGTGAGCAAGTGCAACATGTGTGTGGATCGTCTTGAAGTGGGGCTTAAGCCTGCCTGTGTTGCCGCTTGTTTGGGCAATGCCCTGGACTTTGGCGTGATTGAAAATATTCCCGCAGGTCGTACTCAGGCAAAAACCGAGATCCCGGGCTTCCCGAGAACGGATATCACCCATCCGAATATCCGTTTTCAACAGACCCGTACGCCCCAGCGAGACATGCGGCGGGTAGATGATACGCCTCTCAAGTATCACCGGGATGACGACGCTGATGCTTTCAAACCTGTGCTCGACCCCAAGTGGGGTTTTGCCCGTAAATGGAATCTGAAGAAGCTGTTGGGTTCGCATGAGAATGCCCATATTGCGTTCACGCTCTGTGCCCAGGCGGTGATGGGCTCCTTTGCTTTGCTTGTGCTAGGCAGCTGGGTTGGTATCACGCCCATGTCAGACTATCAGCAAGGTGCGGCTTTTATTCCCGTGCTGTTGGCGATGTTGGCGCTGATGGGCTTCGGGATGTTCAAGCTCAACATGCACCTGGGCAAGCCGCATCGCTTCTACCGTGGGTTCTACAATTTACGCATGTCGCCTGTGAGCCGGGAGATCGCTGGCGTGACCTTGTTTTTCATCGGTTTGGCCGGCTATACACTGTTCAGCTTTTTCGATATTGGCTGGCTGCACTTGCTGGCCAATGTGCTGGCAGCGCTGGGACTTGCCGGGCTGGCTATTGGCGGCTACTACATGTACAAACTGTATCGTATTCCTGCCAGGCCCTACTGGGATCATTGGCATACGGGAGCGGCTTTTATTGGTACAGGCCTAACCTTGGGTTCTATACTGCTAGCTCTGACGGGGTTGCTTTTCAGCAGCCTGAGTATGGCGCAAGGGCAGTTGCTTGCCGGTGTGGCCGCTGCGGGTATGGTACTGGAAGGCGTCGGTTTGTTCTTCCACAACAAGGATCTTGGGCACAGCAAGAGTGAGGCAGCTGCTTCTTTCTATGAACAGTCGACCACCTACGGCTACGCTTACTGGCTGCGCAATCTCATGCTGGCAATGGGTATCTTGCTGGCTTTGGTGATAGCGTTTGAGAAAGCAACAAGTGTGCCAGCTTTCGGGCCGCTTGCCTTACTTGCTTTGGCATCCGCCATCCTTGGCCGCGCCATGTTTTATGTGATGGTCATCCCCACTACTATGCCTGGCGCTTTCTTCTGGAAAAATAAGGGCTCTGTGGAGCATGCCCGGGAAATCGGACTGGCGGACATGCCCCAGTTGGGT
>DTXR01000745.1 GCA_012962365.1 Chromatiaceae bacterium
CCGCCAGCACACTGATCGAATATGTGAAGCCCGCTCCAATTTTCCCATTACCGACAGCAAAAAGCCGGGCATTGCCCGGCTTTTTAGATGTCTGAAACGACGGTTGAAATTAATCTTCGAACAGTTCCTCGGTGTCGTCACTGACAGGACGATCCACCAGTTCGACGTAGGCCATGGGCGCCTTATCGCCGCTGCGGTAACCGCATTTTAGAATACGCAGATAGCCACCATTGCGCTCCTGGTAACGGGGTCCGAGCTCTGCAAACAGCTTGCCCACGGCTGCGGCATCGCGCAGGCGGGAAAAGGCCAGACGGCGCTTGGAAACGCTGTCCTGCTTTGCCAGAGTAATAAGCGGCTCTGCAACGCGACGCAATTCCTTGGCTTTCGGCAAGGTCGTCTTGATCATTTCATGATCGATCAGCGATACCGCCATGTTTCTGTACATGGCTTTGCGATGAGAACTATTTCTGTTTAATTGCCGTCCGGCTTTGCGATGACGCATGGGTCGACTTTCCTGAGTAAAAGTTAAATTTCAACAAACAGCGATTATTTCGCTACCAGTTCCTGAATATTTTCCGGTGGCCAGTTTTCGAGCCGTACGCCCAGGGACAAGCCGCGGGTAGCCAGCACGTCCTTGATTTCGTTGAGCGATTTCTTACCCAGATTCGGGGTTTTGAGCAGCTCGACTTCGGTACGCTGAATCAGGTCACCGATAAGGAAAATGTTTTCTGCCTTGAGGCAGTTTGCAGAACGCACCGTCAGTTCCAGGTCATCCACAGGACGCAGCAGGATCGGATCGATAGCTGGCGCCTCTGGCTCTGCAACCGACTCGTCTTCCGGGCTGGTTTCTTCGAGATAAACGAAGGTTTCCAGCTGTTTCTGCAGGATGGTGGCAGAGCGGCGAATGGCATCTTCGGGATCAATGGTGCCATTGGTCTCGATATCCATGACCAGGCGATCCAGATCGGTACGCTGTTCGACCCGCGCAGATTCCACACTATAGGCCACACGCAATACGGGACTGAAAGCAGCATCCAGTTGCAGATGGCCGATGGGGCGATCTTCGCCAGCGGC
>DTXR01000746.1 GCA_012962365.1 Chromatiaceae bacterium
CCAGCAGAACCAGCAGAACCAGCAGAACCAGCAATCGCAGGCAGGAAGCCGCGATGAGCATCAGGCGTCTCCTGATGTGAGCCCAGGCGAAGAACAACGTGAGGAAAAGGAAAGGGCCAGGGCGGCAGCCGAGGCTGCACGGGAAGCAGAAGAAAAGCAGGCTGAGGAGCATAGGCGTTCCCGGCAGCTGTCAGAAGATGAAGAAAAATCTTCAAAAGAACAGGAGCCGCAACAGAAGGATGAGGCAAAAGCCGCCGTACCAGCGACCGCCCAAGCAGAGCCCTTGGATGAGGAGCAGCTGTCCCGTGAACAATGGTTGCGCAGGATTCCGGATGATCCCGGTGGATTGCTGCGGCGAAAGTTCAAGTACTACTACCAGAGAAAGCAATATGATGTTCCGCAACAACAACCCTGGTAAACGCCTTGCACCCATCACAGCCTTGCTGCTGGCAGCCGTGTTGCTGTTTGCCAACAGCTGGGTGCAGGCTGCGCAAATCAGCGTGAAAACCGATCACAGCCCCGTTGCCGTGGATGAAACCTTTCAGCTGATATTTACCGTGGATGGCGAGCCTGACGGCAGCCCGGATTTTTCTTTCCTGGAGCAGAATTTTGAAGTACTGGGCACAAGCCAGTCGCGAAACATCAGTATCGTTAATGGCAAGACATCCCGCACGACTCGCTATCTGGTAACAGTGTTGCCGCGCCGCAGCGGGGATCTGACGGTGCCCTCAATACGTTTTGGCAAGGATGTCAGCCCTGTGCTGAAGTTGCATGTGCTGGATGCCACGACCGGGAACACGCCTTCAGCTGCAGCATCGGGCGATGCCGTATTCATGGAAGTGAGCGTCGACGAACGTGCGCCCTGGGTGCAGCAACAGGTGATACTCAAGGTGCGTATTTTCAGTCGTATCCAGTGGAAAGAAGCCAGTCTTTCCGAACCGCAATTTCGCAACGGGGAAGTGCTGGTGCAGAAGCTGGGAGAAGATCGCCGTTACCAGAAGCAGCGGGATGGCCAGTCCTGGCAGGTGATCGAGCGCCGTTACGCCTTGTTTCCGCAAAAGAGTGGGGAACTGAAAATGGATCCCCTGAGCCTCAATCTGCGAATTCCTGCGGGAAAAAAGCAGCAGCGGTCTTGTGGAGTGTCGCGATTCTGGCAATGGGCTCGGCACTGGTGGTCAGTCAGGTTCGGTTTGACAGCGATCCGCTGAACCTGCGGGACCCTAATGCTGAATCGGTATGGGTTCTTCGCCATATGCTCAACGTGGGTGACAGCGGTATCCGCAATATTCAGGTGCTGGTTGATGATGCCGCCGAGGCCCGGCAACTGGCTGACGATTTGCAACGGTTGCCTGAAGTTGATCGGGTCATCAGTCTGTTCGATTTTGAACCCACCGAACAAGACGAAAAGCTGGCTGTCATTGAAGACTTGAACTGGTTGCTCGGTCCACAATTGCTGAACGACACCATGCAGATACAGTTGCCG
>DTXR01000747.1 GCA_012962365.1 Chromatiaceae bacterium
TATCGGCATGCGGTGGAACAGAGATACCGCTTCTTCAGTTATGGGGATGCCATGTTCCTGAGTGGAAAAAAGCGGTCATAAAAAAAGCGCGGCAGGGGATGCCGCGCTTAAAAGTTCCACCAAAGGAGGATGGAGGAGTGTACTGAATGTGTCAGTACATGCACATTTTCTGATAGATTGACGTTTTCGTGCATTGACAATCCTCAATTTTGAGCATCTATACGTCCCTTTTGCCTGTTTTTGTGAAAAAGTTCCTCAATTGAATACCGGAACGAGCTCCTGAAGTGCTCGATATTCTGCCACGTCGGCCAACAGTCGTTCGTGGCTGCCGTATCCTTTCGGTTCTCCGGCATCCAGCAGAAGGATGTGGTCCATGTCCGACAACTCATTGATTTGATGGGTAATCATGACAAATGTTCGTTCCTGGCAATGGGCGAGCAGATTTTTCATCAGGCGGCGGGCGGTAAGCGGATCCAGCCCTTCCGTGGGTTCGTCCAGGATCATAACCGGTGCATCCTTGAGCAAGGCTCTGGCAATGGCCAGACGCCGGGCTTCCCCTCCGGAAATCCTCAGGGCAGCTTCGCCAATTTCCGTATCCAAGCCATCGGGTAGGGACTGTATCCAGTCCAGAATGCAGGCCTTTTCACAGGCGGTTTTAAGCGCTTCTTCGGTGGCATCGGGATTTGCCAGCAGCAGGTTCTGCCGGATTGTGCCGATAAACAGGTGACTGTGCTGGTCTACCACGGCCAGATGCCTGCGCAATGTTTCTGCCGGCCATTGCTGTAGATCTGTGTGCCCAAAACAGATCCTGCCACTGGTTGGTTGGTTAAATTTGAGCAAGAGTTGCAGCAAAGTAGTCTTGCCTGCGCCGGTGGGACCAAGGATGGCGGTCTTGCTTCCCTGGGGAATCACAAAATCAAGTCCTTTCAGTACTGGTTGGCTGTCATGGGGATAGCTGAAATCCACTTCCTCAAAACGTATTTCAAAGCTTTCTGTGTCGGGGACAGACAACTTATGGGGTTCCATTGCTGCGGTTGCAGGTGAGCGATCGATAATCGCGAACAGACGTCTGGCGGCAGCGAGCGTGCTGTGGATAGACTGGAAAGCCAGGGGCAGGGGCGTGACCGCCTCGAAACTTGCCAGGGTGAGGAAGGCAAACAGTGGCAGATCTGCCGATGGACGGATTCCGGTCACAATGACGGGTGTGAGAAGAACCAACATCGACCATAGCGCCAGCCAGGCGCAGAGCAACACCAGAGATTGCCCGGCAGAGGTCCAGCGACTGACCTGCAACTGGCTGTTTCCCAGTGTGTTGCTCTGTTGTTGTATCTTTTCTGCATGGGTTAGATCTGCACCATAGAGCAGGAGTTCTCCCAGTCCCTGCAGGGCATCGACGGTATCGGTTCGCAGCCGTGCTGAAGCCAGAACGGTCTCCCGGCTGGCTTTTCGGCTTTGGCGTGCCAGCCACCAGGGAAAAAGCAGTCCGGACAGGAGCAGTAGCAAGCCCGCTGTCAATGCCAGATTGGGGCCTTGCCGGTACAGCCAGGCAATGAGAATCATGCCGCCCATGAGCGCCACGGAGATAGGCAAGAGGATGCGCAGATAGGCATTGTCCAGGGTATCTATATCGGCACCCATGCGACTTAGCAGGTCGCCGCTGCGATAGGTTTCCAGACCAGCAGGGGCGAGGGGCTCCAGATGCTCATAGAACCAGACTCGCAACCCGGAAAGCACCCGCAGGGTGGCATCATGGGTGATCAACCGTTCGCCGTAGCGCCCGGTGGTACGCAGGATGGCACAGGCGCGGATGATGGCGGCGGGGGTAAAGTAATTCATAGTGACTCCCGCCACGCCTGCCAACCCCATGGCGGCGATAAACCATCCCGACGTGCCCATGAGCACCACATTGGCCAGCAGCGTCATCAGGGACAGTAGTATGCCCAGCAGCAACCAGCCGTAGGCCGGTCTGAATAGCCGTATCAGGCGCAGAAAATCCTTCATCTGCTTTCCCCGTATGCGCCGAGAAGTTGGCTGTAAAGCCCGCCGCTTGTCTGCAGGGTTTGGTGATTGCCTTGTTCGATCAGCCTGCCTTCCTGAAATACCAGGATGGTGTCCGCCTGGCGCACGCTGTGCAGGCGATGGGCAATGGTAATCACCGTAGCGTCTTGTGCCAGATCATCCACCGCTTGCTGAATCAGTTGCTCGCTGTGCAGATCCAGATTGGCTGTCGGTTCGTCCAGCAGCACCAATGGCGCCTTTCGCAGGAAGGCTCGTGCCAGGGCAATGCGCTGGCGTTGTCCGCCGGACAGCGTGCGACCACCTTCCCCTATGCCTGTTTCGAATCCTTGCGGCAAGTCCTGAATGAAGTCGAGACAGTGAGCGCTGGCTGCAGCCTGCTCCACCGCTTCGCGAGAAGCGCCCGTTTTGCCCAATCGGATATTGTCGAGTACCGAACCGTGAAACAGATGTGGCGATTGTGGCACCCAGGCGATCTGACTGCGCCAGCTTTGCAGATCCAGGTCACAAAGTGCTTGTCCATCGGCATGGATTTCCCCCGTTGTTGGCAGCAGGAAACCCAGTAGCAGGTTGAAGAATGTGGATTTTCCTGAACCACTGGGACCGACCACGGCGACACGTCGGCCCGCTGCAATAGTCAGCGTCAGGTTTTCCAGCCCAGTTCGATTGCCGGCATAGATAAAACCGACACTGTCCAGGCTGAAAGAAATACCGCTGCTCTGCTGCGGTAAAAAGATACGGGTGCCTGGGGGATGTGTTGGCGCTTCGAAAATGTTTATCAGTCGTTCGGCAGCCCCGATGGCTTCCATGCGATCGTGGTATGTGCTGCCCAGGTTGCGCAGGGGCAGATAGTATTCCGGCGCCAGCAGTAGGACGAAGAAACCCTGCGTAAAATCCATTTGTCCCCAGTAGAGCCGGAAACCGATGATCACCGCCACCACGGCAATGCTCACGGTGGCAAAGAACTCAAGAGTAAAGGAGGAAAGAAAGGCGATGCGCAATACTGACAGGGTACGACTACGGTATTCGTCCGATATACGGCCGATGACTTTCGCTTCGCGCCTGCTGGCATTGAACAGTTTCAACGTCCCCAGGCCCTGGATGACATCCAGAAAATAGGCGTTCATGCGAGTCAGTTGTCGCCACTGGCGCTGGTTGCGTTTCTCTGCACCTTGGCCGATGAGGATCATGAACAGCGGAATCAGCGGTGCGGTGACGAGAAGAATGAGGGCTGATCCCCAGTCCCGGGGGGCGATGAAAACCAGTAGTGAAAAGGGGATGGCGGCCATGAAGATGGTGGCTGGCAGGTAGCGGGAATAATAGCCTCCCAGTGCTTCGATCCCGTCGCTGAGGCTGGTAGTCAGTTCACCACCGCTGTGGTTGCTGATCCAGGCTGGTCCGAGCAGACGCAGCTTGTCGAACAGTTCTCCGCGCAGTTGGTGCTTGAGCTTGACGGCGGCGTGGGTGGCACTGTATTCGCTCGCCCAGCCCAGGAGTGCCCGCAGCAGAAACAGCACCAACAGTGCTGACAGACGCGGCCATTGGCTCGCCAGTGTCTGGGGGTGGAAACTGACGGCGTTGATGGCGTCGGCGAGCAGCCAGGCCTGCACCGCCAGCAGAATTCCGCTCAGCCATCCCAATCCGATGGTGCGGCGCAGCCAGGGATCAGTAAGGTGTTTTTGCCGTTTGAGCCACGCTACTGCTTCCATGAAGTGTCAGAATATGGCTGCTGCACCCTGTCCCGAAAGGACAGGGTGCAAGGACGGGCTACTCGTCGTCATTGTCTCTGGCGATGCTCTCCTGATGCTGTTCTGCCTCGTACCAGAGTACGTTGATGATGCCAAAAGCCAGCGCCAGTAACACGCCCAAAATCCAAGTCAAATACCACATCGTCTGTTTCTCCAATCAATAGGCTGAAAAGCGCTCTTCAATATCCTGCGTGGTAACCTTGCCCCACATCTTGTAGTAGTTCCACAGGGTATATCCGATGATGAGGGGCAGGAAGATCACGACCGCCCAGAACATCACCATGAGGGTCAGGTGGCTGGACGTAGCATCCCAGATCGTCAGGCTGTGATTGGGATTGGTGCTTGAGGGCATGATGAAGGGGAACAGGGAGATCCCCGCCGTCATGATGATACCTGCCAGTGTCAATGCGCTGGTCACAAAGCCCAGGCCGGGACGTGCGGCCCTGGACAGCACCATCGTTAGTGCTGCACCGCCAAAACCCAGCAATGGGAATAGCATGGTCAGCGGCATGTTGCGGTAGTTGTCAAACCAGGCACCGGATGCCGGTTCCACCAACTTGGCCAGGGGGTTGGAGGCGCTGCCCGGGGATGGCATGGAGGTAATATGATAACCGTCGATGCCAAACGCCAGCCAGATGCCGCTGACGGCAAACAAGGCGATGGTGGCCAGGCCGCAGTAGCTGACCCAGCGGGCGGCCCTTGCTGCAAGCTCACCGGTGGTGCGCATCTGCAGCCAGATGGCGCCGTGCATGGTCAACATGGCCACAGCCACTAGTCCGCACACCAGTGCAAAGGGGTGGAACAAGGCAAAGAACGAGCCGGTATAAAAAGGCCGCATGAACTCATCCATATGGAAAGGCACGCCCAGTAGCAGATTGCCGAAGGCGATGCCAAATACCAGTGGCGGCACGAAGCTGCCGATGAACAGGCCGATGTCCCAGCTGTTGCGCCATTTGCTGTTTTCGAACTTGCTGCGGTAATCGAAGCCCACGGGACGGAAGAACAGGGCAAACAGCACCAGCAGCATGGCGAAATAGAAGCCGGAAAAGGCGGCCGCATACACCATGGGCCAGGCGGCGAACAGTGCACCGCCAGCGGTGATGAACCACACCTGATTGCCATCCCAGTGCGGACCCACGGTGTTGATCATCACGCGGCGATCCGCATCGGTCTTGCCGATAAGAAACAGCAGATTGCCCACGCCCATGTCCATGCCGTCGGCAATGGCAAAGCCGATGAAGAGAATGCCGATGAGCAACCACCAGACCAGTTTCAGGGTTTCATAGTCCATGATCATCACAACACCTCCTGTTCAGCTTTCTGTCTGGGCTGGTCGGCAAGTACGCCACCGGCGGAATCCTGTTCAAAGTGGTAGCGGCCGGTGTGCAGGCTGCTCGGTCCCTTGCGGGCAAAATGGAACATGAGCCACACTTCGATGACCAGCAAGATGGTGTAGAAGATCACGAAGCCGGTGATGCTGATGATGAGATCCGTGACCGTCAGACTGGATGTGGCAAGGAAAGTCGGCAACACTTCACCGATGGCCCAGGGCTGGCGACCGTATTCCGCCACGAACCAGCCGAACTCGATGGCGATCCAGGGCAGGGGCATGCCGTACAGGGCCAGACGCAACAGCCAGCGTTTCTTCTCGATGACCCGTTTGGCGTTGTAGTAGAAGGCCATGATGAAGATGAACAGCATGGTAAAGCCCGACGCCACCATGATGCGGAAACCCCAGAATACCGGTGCAACATCCGGGATGCTGTCCCTCGTTGCCAGCTGGATCTGCGCTTCGGTGGCATCGACCACATCGGGCGTATAGCGCTTGAGCAACAGGCCATAACCCAGATCCTTCTTCACCTTTTCAAACGCATTGATGGTCTGTTCGCTCTTGTCGCCGGCACGCAGTTTAACCAGCAGTCCGTAGGCGGTCTTGCCGTTGCGAATGCGTTTCTCATGCTCATGCATGAGATCCTTCAGCCCCATGACTTCTTCATCCAGCGAGCGTGTGGCGATGATGCCCATCACATAGGGAACCTTGATGGCGCCGTGGGTTTCCTGGGCCTCGTTGTCCGGCATGCCCACCAGGGTAAAGGCGGCGGGCGCCTTTTCGGTTTCCCATTCGGCTTCGATGGCGGCCAGTTTCACCCGTTGTACATCGCCCACTTCATAGCCACTCTCGTCACCGAGGATGATGACTGAAAAGATGGAGGCCAGGCCAAAGCCTGCGGCAACCGAAAAGGAGCGTTTTGCGAAAGCCAGATCCCGGCCCTTGAGGATGTACCAGGAACTGATACCAAGCACGAACATGGATGCCGCCACATAGCCGCTAGCCACGGTATGGATGAACTTGACCTGGGCGACGGGGTTGAAGATCAACTCCGCAAAGCTGGTCATTTCCATGCGCATGGTTTCATAGCTGAATTCCGCACCCACGGGGTTCTGCATCCAGCCGTTGGCGATGAGTATCCACAGGGCGGACAGGTTGGTGCCGATGGCGGTGAGAAAGGTCACCCCCAGGTGCTGGCGCTTGCTCAGGCGTTCCCAACCGAGGAAGAACATGCCGACGAACGTGGATTCCAGGAAAAAGGCCATCAAGCCCTCGATCGCCAGGGGCGCGCCGAACACGTCACCGACATAGTGCGAGTAATAGGCCCAGTTGGTACCGAACTGGAATTCCATGGTCAAGCCCGTGGTCACGCCCAGGGCA
>DTXR01000748.1 GCA_012962365.1 Chromatiaceae bacterium
ATGACGTCGGAATCGAGATGAAGTACTGCGTCAACTGCCAAATCGATGACAATGAAGTCTATGATTCCGGAGGGGACACCCAGCAAGTTGGGATTTATGTCAGGAATGTCGATCCGAGCACTGTAAACGGAAATACGATTTACGGACATCCTGGGTATGGGATTGATGCCCGGAACCTCCTGGACGTTGTATTCGACGGCAATGTCATCTATCTGAATGACGATCATGGACTGTATCTTTGTGATTCAGAGTTTGTGAACATTACCGACAATAACATCTCTCAGAATGGTGACGTAGCTGGCGGATATGGGATTCGCTGCTATCAATCAGACGATGTAGAAATCAATGATAACCAGGTTGGGGACAACGATGCTTACGGAGTTTATCTGGACGGATGCGATGATGCTATGGTCGATTCCAACTACATCTTCGGCAGTTCTACTGGATTGTACCTTACCAATGCCGATTACGCGGCCATCCTAGACAACCACATCTATGACAACACGGTTTACGGTTTTTATGTGGAATCCGGCTCAAGCGATGCGGTTGTAACCGGCAACCGGATTTATGATAACCATGATGGCGCGTTCATTGATTCGGATGGCGGATACTATTCCGGTAACCTCGTATATGACCAAACCGGTTATGGTATGTACTTCATGGATGCCGACGGAATGGACTTTTTGAACAACCAGGTTTATGGCAATGGGGACTACGGCGTCTTTTTGGACACCTGTACTGGCAACACGTTCGAGGGCAATACGCTCTACAGCAACGGATACAACGGTTATTATGTGGATGACGCATCAGACGACAATACATTCACAGACGACGTACTCTATGACAATGGATTCAGCTGCTCTTCATGGGATCCTGAGTGCTATGGGCTCTACATGTTTGACAGCCTCAACAATGAGCTGACCAACGTCGTGTCCCGCGATTCCTGGGGTGGGATGTGGCTGGAATCAGTCGACGCTCCTGTCCTTACGGATGTCTCTATATACGGGAACACTGAAGATGCCCTGTACTTCACGGACGCAACCAACATTGACATGACAAGAGTGCATCTATACAACAATGGCGGCTATGGGTTCTACTTTGAAAGTTCCAGCAACGGGATGATGACCGACTGCAGGGTGAATGACAATGGCCCTGGGATTTACGGTATAGAGCTGTATGATTCCAGTGCCATCACTACTGACGGCCTTCTGATTTCAAACCAACCCGACAGCTATCTTTATGTGGAGAACGGCTCGACTCTGGACAACACGAACCTGACCATAGGCTACAACCACCTGTACGGCGTTACGTGGCCTGCAGTGACGATATTTGACGTAGGCCAGAGCACCGACCTCCATGACGGGAATTTCCTCCTCCAGGACACCTTTGTTTCTCTGAACAGCACGGATCCCAATGCGGCAGAGCTGAATGTGAGCGCGGTAATCACCACGAGAGTTGAGGGTTGCAGCAACCTGCAGTATTACCACGCAGCGGGCTTCCCGGCGGACGCGGCCGAGATTATGGCCACCGGCGCCACATTCACGCCTGTGGCACCTGCCTGCGACGGTGCGCTCGCGACCTATGACGCACAGTTCGGCTTCTCCGGATACACTGCAATTGGTGCGCTGTCTCCGGGAGGAGGCGCCGGAGGGGATGACGATACGAAGAGGCTGACTGTTTCCTCTGAGCTGGTCTGCCCTGACGACACCGTGGAGTTCACCGTGACGCGCAGCAGCTCCCCTGTTGCAGGCGTCGAGGTGAGCCTGACGCAGTACTTCCCCTACGCGGGAACTATTGACACCGGAACGACGGACAGCGACGGAAAGGTGAGCTTCTCACTTCCTGTGACTGGCGAGTACAGGGCGTACTTCAGCAAGTCCGGCTACAGCTACGCCAACCCCTACGGCTTCGAGCACACGCTCTGCGGAGGTGCTGTGGGCTGCACCGTTGATTCAGACTGCGCAACTACAGAGTCATGCGTGGGCGGAACCTGCGTGGCTGTCACAGGAGAGTGCGGCCATGCATCAGGCCATGTCTGGATTGACTACGAGTGCTGCGCCGACAGCGACTGCGCCGAAGGCACAACCTGCGTGGACCACGTCTGCATGAGTCCTGAGGAGGAAGTGCACGAGGAAGCCCCTGAGGAGGGGGAAACGCCTCCTGAGGAGGTAGCCGCGGAAGAGGAGCCCAATGCAGCTGCAGCGGCCCTTGAAGCCCTGGATGAAGCTACCGGAGCAATTTGGAAGGCCGACCAGGAGGGCAAGGACACGTCTGCCGCGAAGGCCAAGTTCCAGGAAGCCCAGGATGCCTACAACGCAGGCGACTATGCGAAAGCGAAGGAGCTTGCCGAAGAGGCGAAGAGGCTCGCTGACGAGGCCGCCGCCCCTGCCCCGGGAGAGACTCCTGAGGCAGGCGTGGAAGAGATGCCCGGCGCGCCTGCCGAGCAGCCGCCGCCTTCAGGCGGAGGCCCTGACATAGTCCTCATAATAGTGGGGCTGGTCATACTCGGAGTCCTCGGAGCAGGAGCCTACTGGCTGCTGAAGGCAAAGAAATGAGATGAACATGATGAAACACGTCTTTGTTTTTTCGGGATTCTTCTGCTGGCCACCACTTCGGTCGCCGGCGTAGGTCCAACTACCCATACATGGCAACGAAGTACGCCCAGATGGAATGCTGGGCCGACTATGCCGACAGCCTGGTTGAACTGGTCCGGGGTTACTACACGGACGCAGGGCAGACGCCGCCTGCATACCTGCAGACTTACAGGAACACCCTCTGGAACGAGGGAGGGCTGATGTACACGTTGTGGATGTATGGCGTGCAGGACAACCTGCCCGCCTTCAACGCCCAGGTGCCCGTGGTCATGACGCACATACACACCATGAACAGGGCATTCAGGACCGAGGCGAGGCATGCCATCGTCGAGGGCTGGGAGTCCCGGGGCGACGTCAGCAGCGACTACAGCTCCATGAGGGACGACTTCATCAGCTGCATAGAAGGTGGTGACAGGGAAGACTAATCCTTCCCTTTCTTTTCTCTTTTCTATATTTTTACAGAATCCAGCACTGGCCTCCGGAAATCGTTATTGTCAATTATTATATCTG
>DTXR01000749.1 GCA_012962365.1 Chromatiaceae bacterium
ACCCAACTCATTTCCTGGTTAACATAATGATTGAAAAGAAAAAACATCGGTATTTGGAGCGGCCTGGTGAAATATCCGGGCTAGAGCAAAGCATTACGAGGAAAGAGACATGGACCGACGCATAAGCCCCCGCGTAGAATGGCATGGCCCGGTACATTTCCGGCGCCAGGAAGACGAGCCATTCCTTATTGGATTTCTCAGTGATATCAGCACCACCGGCGCCATGCTCTGGCTGCCTCAGCAACTGCAGGTCGGCGATCCGCTGGAGGTGGTGATGAAATCAGAATACGACCCCGAGCCCGTGCATATGCACATGTCGGTACAACGCAAGGTTGAAGGCGAGCGACACGGGTATCATGGGTACGGTTGCACACTGGAGATTCACGAGCCCTGGGAGCACCAATAAGCGACTCCGGGCTGTTGCCCACTTTCAATGCGTGCGCAGAAAAGGGCATGTATTCTGTGAGTTCAGGCAGCCTTTCGGAAGCGATGGTGTCGGTCACAGCCTGAGGGCAGTCGCCTTCCGTGGCGACACAGCACTTTTAACGATCAGGCATAAACCGCCATGGCAGCATCCAGAGCAACACCCTTGCTGATGGGTGCTTTCATCTGACCCAGCACGGCTTCCAGCGCCGATAGGCACAGCATTACGTTTTTCTGATTGCTGGCATGGCCCATGAGGCCGATGCGCCACACCTTGCCCGCGAGAGCGCCCAGTCCCGCACCGATCTCCAGGTTGAAGTCTTCCAGTAATGCCTTGCGCACGGCGGCTTCATCCACACCTTCGGGAACCGTCACCGCATTGAGCTGGGGCAGACGATCGCCGTCCTTGACAATAAAGCCGATGCCCATGGCTTCCAGGCCGGCCTTCAGCGCCTGATGGTTCTTTTCGTGCCGCGCCCAGGCATTTTCCAGCCCTTCTTCCTGAAGGATGCGCAGGGATTCATGCAGGGCGTACAGGGAATTGACCGGCGCGGTGTGGTGGTAGGTGCGCTGCGCACCGCTGCCCCAGTATCCCATGACCAGATTCAGATCCAGGAACCAGCTCTGCACCGGCGATTCGCGGTTCTTGATCACATCCAGTGCCTTGTCACTGAAGCTTACCGGTGACAGACCGGGAACGCAGGAGAGACATTTCTGGGTACCTGAGTAAATCGCATCCACCCCCCATTCATCCACCAGAACCGGCGTGCCACCCAGAGAAGTGACCGCGTCCACGATGGTCATGCAATCGTGATCCTGCGCCAGCTTGCACAAGGTGGCTGCATCCGACTGGGCGCCTGTTGAGGTTTCTGCATGGACGAAGGCCAGAATCTTTGCATCCGGGTTCGCCTTCAGCGCATCTTCCACCTTGGCAGGATCCACTACAGTTCCCCACGCGTCTTCCACCATGACGGCCTCACCACCGCAGCGGATGACATTTTCTTTCATGCGCCCGCCAAACACGCCATTCTGGCACACGATAACCTTGTCACCCGGCTCGACCAGGTTGGCGAAACAACTTTCCATGCCTGCCGAACCCGGCGCCGATACCGGCATGGTCATGGTGTTGTTGGTCTGAAACGCAGACTGCAGCAACCCCTTGACCTCTTCCATCATCTCCACGAAGCGTGGATCGAGATGGCCGATGGTGGGGCGGGACAGCGCCTCGAGCACACGGGGCGAAACATCGGAAGGCCCCGGTCCCATGAGGGTGCGGATCGGTGGGTTGAAGGTGGAAACGCTGGTCATGTTCAATTCCTCTATTGTTATCCGGCTATTAGCACAACCGGTATTGATATATTCTGAACAGGAATATACCAGTGCTGCGGTTCCCATATCCATGCCCTTATCCCCGAAATTGAGGAAAGCCCTGATTTCTATCCTGCCCGAAGACGGCCTGATCGAACACGAGGAACTGTTGCGCCCCTATGAATGTGACGGCCTGACAGCAAAACGCGCCCTGCCCCTGGCAGTGGCGTTACCTGCGACAGAAGCCCAGGTACAGGACATTATTCGCCTCTGTCATGAGGAAGACCTGCCCCTGGTTCCCCGCGGCGCCGGCACCGGGCTGTCCGGCGGCGCCCAGCCGGTGGAAGACGGCTTGATACTCAGCCTGACAAGGTTGAACCGGATACTGGACATCGACCCGGACAGCCTCAGTGCCCGGGTGCAGCCGGGGGTGCGCAACCTGGCCATCAGCGAGGCGGCCAACAAGTTCGACCTCTATTATGCTCCCGACCCCTCCTCCCAGATCGCTTGCACCATCGGCGGTAATGTGGCGGAAAACTCTGGCGGGGTGCATTGCCTGAAGTACGGACTCACGGTCCACAATATCCTCAAGTTGCGCATCATCAGCGCACAAGGCGAGCTGCTGGAACTGGGTGGTGATGCGCTGGACAGCCCCGGCTACGACCTGATGGCACTGATGACCGGCTCCGAAGGGCTGCTGGGCATCATTACCGAAGTCACGGTGAAACTGCTGCCACGACCACCGGAAGCCCAGGTCATCATGGCTGCCTTCGACAGCGTGGAGCAGGCGGGCAAGACGGTGGGCGCCATCCTGCGGGCGGGCATCATTCCCGCCGGGCTGGAAATGATGGACAACCTGTCCCTGCGGGCAGCGGAGGATTTCGTTCACGCGGGCTACCCGCTGGATGCCGCCGCCATTCTGCTGTGCGAACTTGACGGCCCCCGGGCGGAGGTGGATGAGACCATTGCCAGAGTACTGACGATCATGGAAGAAAACCACTGCAGCAGCCATCGCCTGTCCCACTCGGAAGCGGAGCGTCAGCAGATGTGGGCGGGACGCAAGGCCGCCTTCCCCGCCGTGGGGCGCATCTCGCCGGACTATTATTGCATGGACGGCACCATTCCCCGTCATCAGCTGCCACAGGTGTTGGGTCGGCTGGAACAGATGTCGAAAGACTATGAGCTGCGCGTGGCCAACGTCTTTCATGCCGGTGACGGCAACTTGGTTCCACTGGAGAGGAGAACCATTAGACTTGCCAACCTTCTATCTGAAGCCAGTGGTGTGAAAATCGATCACCTAGGGGTTACAGGCTCC
>DTXR01000750.1 GCA_012962365.1 Chromatiaceae bacterium
ATTCCTTAAATTCACTCATCATTCCCATGACATTCCTTCCTCTTGTTTATTGTGCGGCGGTTACTTTATTGCCGACACATCACGGTGGACACTATCCAGTGTATTTGCTTCACAAAGCACTGCAAAGTGCTATCCTCCGCGCTGGAGACTGTCAATGCCAGCCGGAAGATCAACGTGGCCACTGAAACCAAGACCTGAGCCCATCAGTTGTCCAGTTCATTCTGAACAGAGGCCAGCTTTCGAATCCAGGGGTCGTTTGCACGGATATCCTCAGGCAGACGCTGGAGGGCGGCTGTTGCCCGCCTGAAAGAAGGAAAGTCGCCGTACAATAATAGATGCCAATCCCCGCTTGAACTCCGTCTTGTGTAGATTGCTTTGGACGCCTGAAGGTCTTGTCTTGCAGCCACTCTAGACACGGATGCGGCGTCGTGGCTGGCCAGGATTTGTATGGTGAAATGCGTTGGATCCAAGCTTCTCAACCAGGCGCTGTGCCGAACAGTATTTGGTACGCGCGGCGTCACGACCGCCTTGCTCTGGCTCTCTATCTGATTGAGTATCGAACGATGCTGCTCCTCCATCAGCCTGAGTTTCTCTTCATGTTGTTCAATCGTGGCTCGCCACCCAGACTGGCGATTTTCCAGTACGGCAAGTTGATTGCGAAGGTCTTCCCAAGCCGTTTCAAGCTGCTCGATGCGCTGAGTATTTTCATCCACATCACCCGATTGCTTGGAAATTTGTTGTGGCACTTCAATCGGCGTGCTTGCCCGTGGCTGTTCCGCCACTTCCGAAAGCAGGGCAGGCGGATGATCCATTTGATTGAGCAGCGCCCAGACACCCATACCGCCAAGCCCCAGCAGCAACACCCCGCCTGCAAACGCATTTCGGGCCAGCCGTCGATGCCTTTGGGCAAGATTCTGCAACCCCAGAGCAAGCTCTTGCGAGTGCTTTTCCAGGTCGGCATCGTTTTTGGCCAGCCGTTTTACGCCACTGATCAGTACCTTTCTGAAACCACCAACCTGCTTTTGTAACAACTGGCTGGCTTGTGTACTGGTATTCTGCGCTTGTTCCAAACGCCCTGTTTTTCCTGCCAGCTGCTCGACCGCAATCCGTTGTTGATCGACTTTCTGCAAAACATCGGATTCGGCCCGATTCAGGCTCTCGACCCAGTTCTCCATCATCCGCCGCTGCTGGCCCTTGTTTTCCTCCAGCCTTTGCCGATGTTCGGAATCCAGGTTCTCTATCGCCTTTTCGAGTTCCGCATATCGAACGGCCAACCGCTCTTCCAACGAAACGAGCTTGTCTTTCTGATTGACGGCCTGTTCCTGCAGTGACTGGATGAGTTCGGCAGTCTCCCGCGATGTATTGTTGTATGCTTCGGCGCTTTCAATCAACCCTTGAATCTGCTCCTGGTGCCGGTTCAGCCCATCTTTCAGCAAGCGACCGTATTCGGACTCCATCTGCTGCAATTGTTTTTCG
>DTXR01000751.1 GCA_012962365.1 Chromatiaceae bacterium
ACGGCGTCGATGCCGTCCATGCTGGTGCCGGACATCAAACCGATGAAGTATTCATCGGCTGTCAACGTGCTGAAGCCACCATGGTTTTTGCGCGCAGTTCATCCAGTTGCGCCACAACGGGGGCAGTGATTTTTTTGAATCTTGCCAGTTCGCTTTTTGGCAGGCGAATGGACTTGGGTAGCTTGATAGTGAGGGGGTTCTGATGCTTGCCATGAACCCTGAACTCATAGTGTAGATGGGGGCCTGTAGCCAAGCCGGTGCTGCCCACGTAACCGATGATCTGTCCCTGTTTGACGGCCTTGCCTTTTTTCAGGCCCTTGGCGAAGCGGGACAGGTGCCCATATACCGTCGTGTATTTTCCGCCGTGGCGTAGGAAGATCACGTTGCCGTAACCGCCTTTCTTGCCTCGGAATACGACTTTGCCGTTACCTGTGGCCTTTACCGGCGTACCCTTGGGGGCGGCATAGTCGACGCCCTTGTGGGAGCGCCAGCGCTTGAGCACAGGATGCCAGCGCTTGCGGGAAAAGCGTGAGCTGATACGACCGAATTTGACCGGCGTCCTAATGAAGGCGCGGCGTTTTGCATTGCCGTCGGTGTCGTAATAGGCAGTATCACCGTCCTTGTCGGTATAGCGTACGGCCTTGTACAAGTTGCCGCGGTTGATGAACTCTGCGGCCAGGATAGGGCCGTTTTTCAACTTTTCCCCGTCCAGATATTGTTCCTCATAGATCACATGAAACTGATCGCCTTCACGCAGTTCCAAGGCGAAATCGATATCCCAGCCGAATATCTGGGCCAGTTCCATGATTTGCGCATCTGTCAGCCCGGCTTTCTGGCCATCGAGAAACAGGGATGACTCGATAATCCCGGCAGCGGTCGCGTAGCGTTTTTCCACGGGGCGGGATATTTCCCTGGACTCGAATCCGTTCTCTGTGCGCTTGATCTCGAGGCTGGAGATGGGGCTGCGTTCCAGCACGAGTTGTTGAAGCCTGTTGTCATCGTCCAAAGCAAAGCGCAATGTCTGCCCGGGGTGAATGCGTGCCAGACCGTTGGCTTTCTCTCCGCTGGACACGATTTTGTGGAGCAGTGCGGGTGAAAGCCCCTGTTGTTTGAAAATGGAAGCGAGTGTTTCACCTTTGCCTACCGTATGTTCCCGTTGGTGAGGGGCTTCTTTCCCCGATGTTTCCAGAACAGTGGAAGGCGTGGCCTCGGCAAGGGTTTCCTGCAAGTTGTCTTCTGCGGGCGGCTGGGTGTCTGGAAGAGCTGATGCCGGTTCTTTTTGAGCCGTTTCCTGACGGGCCGCGATGACGCTGGCTGGTTGTGGCGGACGATTCAGTGATTGGGCCGGTTGGGTGTCATTGACTGGAGGAAGCGGTAACAGGTCACCATTTTCCGTGTCACCATTGGCTGCGTTGTTGGTAATGTTGAAGAAATGATCGGCCAGGAAGAGCAGTCCGGCAGCGACAAGCACCAACATGAGCATTCGTATTATCATACGGCGACGGCGGTGGGCGGCCTGCTTGCGGGAATTGAAAATGTAGTCTTGCATCAAAACTCCGGTATGTCGTGTAACGCTTTGCCGTATTCCCTGTTACCGGCGATGACAACCAAGCGGGAATCCCGGTATAAAAAATAGACCCGGAATTGATCCTGCCGTTCCATAAACGGCTCGAATTATGCCACGAATGCCGTTTGATGTAGCGATCGATATGCAATCAGTGGAGTTGGAGTCGAAGATTTTTGATACATTTCCCTTCCTGAATAGAACCCAATGAGGAACCCAAACATGCCTTCAGTCGAAGAATCACTGGAGCTGATACGTCGCGGCGCGGACGAAATCCTGGTAGAAAAAGAACTCGTGAAGAAGCTGGAACGCGGCAAGCCCCTGCGGATCAAGGCGGGCTTCGATCCTACTGCGCCGGATCTGCACCTGGGGCATACCGTGCTCATCAACAAATTGCGACAATTCCAGGATCTGGGGCACGAAGTCATGTTCCTGATCGGTGATTTCACGGGCATGATCGGCGATCCCACGGGAAAAAGTGCCACCCGACCGCCGTTGACACGTGATCAGGTGCTGGAAAATGCAAAAAGCTACGAGGAACAGATCTACAAGATCCTCGATCCCGAGAAAACGCTGGTGCTGTTCAATTCCAGCTGGATGGGAGAAATGAATGCCGCCGACCTGATCCAGCTCGCTGCCAGGCACACGGTGGCGCGGATGTTGGAGCGGGACGATTTCAACAAGCGCTACAAGAATGGCCAGCCTATTGCTATCCACGAATTTCTCTACCCCTTGGTGCAGGGCTACGACTCTGTTGCCATGAAGGCTGACGTAGAACTCGGTGGCACCGACCAGAAATTCAACCTGCTGGTAGGGCGTCAGCTGCAGGAGACCTATGGGCAGGAGCCCCAGATAGTGCTCACCATGCCCATACTCGAGGGTTTGGACGGAGTGCAAAAGATGTCCAAATCCCTGAACAACTATATAGGGATCACGGAAGCCCCTGCAGAGATGTTCGGCAAGATCATGTCTATTTCCGATGATCTGATGTGGCGCTACTTTGAATTATTGAGTTTTCGCCCCATGTCAGAAATTAAGGGTTTCCGGAAGCAGATCGAGGAAGGTACAAATCCACGAGATATCAAATTCCTGTTGGGCGAGGAAATTGTCGCACGATTCCATGATGAGCCGGCGGCACAAAAGGCAAAGCAGGCTTTTATCGATCGCTTCCGCAAAGGAGCCATGCCGGAGGATATGCCGGAGGAAGAGCTCAAGGCTGCGGACGCGTCGGGTTTGCCAATAGCCAATGCGTTGAAGGAAGCAGGACTGGTGAGCAGCACCTCTGAAGCTTATCGCATGCTCAAGCAGGGAGCGGTACGTCTGGACGGTGAGCGCATAGAAGATCGGAATACGCTATTGACACCGGGAACCGAAGTGGTCGCCCAAGTTGGAAAACGCCGTTTTGCCAGGCTGAAAATCACCGCCTGAAAAATATTTCGAATCAGGTGTTGACGGAGCTGGACAAGTCCCTATAATGCGCCCTCCCGACACGGCGATCGATGGCCGGATTTCCTAACGGAAACAGGCTGTCGAAAGACGAAAAAGGAAAGGCGAAATCCTTGCAGGAAAAAGTTTCCGAAAAGGGGTTGACGGCAAAGGAAAGCGCCGTATAATACGCCGCCCCGATACGGTGAAAGGCAGATGTTCTTCGTAATGAAGGCAACTGGCTGAAAGCCAAAAGGGGAAGGCGGCTCCGGACTGATAAAGTTTTTTCAAAAAGGAGTTGACGGCAGCAAGCAACGCCGTATAATACGCCGCCTCGCAACACGAGATGTTGCAGAAGATCGAAAAAAAACATGTATTTACATGTTGACAGGCGATCACGGAGTCCGCTAAAATTTGCGGTCTTCGCTGAGGGAAACTTCAGCAGCTCTTTAAAAAGTAGATCAGGTAATTTGTGTGGGTGCTCCGTCGTCAGGTCTTGATGGCCAATAAATATCGACGAAGCATCATATTCAATTCCAAATTTTTATATGACGTGTAGTCGAGCAAGGATTTTGTCCCTCCTAAAAGGGACAGTTCAAACTTTAAACTGAAGAGTTTGATCCTGGCTCAGATTGA
>DTXR01000752.1 GCA_012962365.1 Chromatiaceae bacterium
ACAGGGCCCACTTATTGTTACCGTACAGACGCCGGTGACAGACGATCTTTTTGTTCCGATAGAAAATCTCGACATGGTCGATATGCATCACCACGGATAGTTTGAAATGGGCGTAGGCAGTCGGAACGGAATAACGATTTTTATCAATGCGCACCGTGGCAAATTTGTCTGCTTTAACGCAAACCGAGTCGACATTGCTAAAAGGAATATCGGGTAACGATAAAAGATGGGATCTCTCGGCTTCGAACAGTTCATTGACAGAAGCCCGCCGACCGGAAATCGTGTGATCCCCATAGGCCAGACACTCCTGCAGAAGCTTATCGTTCAATGCCGCCAGATCTTCCGCTTCCGGAACCGGTACCATATAATTGCGTCGGGAAAAACCGACGAGCCCTTCCACCCCGCCTTTTTCATGGCCGGCACCCCTATTACAAAATCGCGGCTCAAAATTGTAAAATGCCTTAAATCTATCATACGCCTCCTGAAGACGGCGTTTTTTACCCTGAAACACCTTCTCGACCGCCGTGGTCATATTGTCATAAATCAGCACCGGAAAGACACCGCCGAAAAAAGAAAACGCCTGTATATGGCCGTCGAATAATGCCTGTTGCCGTTCACATGGATAGCATCGTACGAAGTGTTTGCCCGAATACTTCGAGCGCATGCAAAAATGCTTCAACCTTGTTTTCCGGCCACCTAAAATCGCAATGCAATTGCCCCAGTCCACTTCGGCTTCGCCACCGATAACCGGTTCCAGCGGAATAAATGCGCCGGGGATATTTAGCCCCAATCTTGCTTTGACCTCCCGAACATAGCTCCGCACGGTTGTCTCCGCTCCCGTAAACCCATGTTCATTGCAAAGGCGGCGATAAACCCGAACCGCTGTGTGACGCTGTTTTTTGGGACTCTTTTTGTCATCCTCCAACCATTTATCTATAATCTGAAGATAGGGCCCCAACACCGGATACGGTTGTTGTGACCTGGGCTTATAGCCGGTGTATTCTCCCCGCAACACCTTTTTAATCGTGTTTTTCGAATGACCCGTCTCTCTGGCAATCTGTTTGATCTTTTTGCCGTAAACCCGGTGCGCTGTCCTTATGTAATCATACTGTTCCACCTTGAGCATGCTCCTTTCTCCCTCCAGTTGTCCGATTGATAACCATCAACCATCTATACCAGAGAGACCTCTCAAGGGGGTCAGTTTTAGGCTGTCGTTTGCCCCGCTAAGGGGTCAATTTTAGGTTAGCGAAACTAGCTGTGCTGTCTGATGGGGGTTTCACGGTTCATCGGCGTATTGAGCGTGGTTTCCGATCCGGTTATCCGTGCCGGCGAGAGGCAGTGCCGCATGAAAATCAAACCCCTGATCCTGCTGACGCCGGAAAC
>DTXR01000753.1 GCA_012962365.1 Chromatiaceae bacterium
CACCACCGCCGAGTTGATGTTGGTAAAGATCTTGAACTCATCGGCACAACGCACATCATAACCATAGCTGGAAGTGCCATAGGAAATCATGCGCCCATATGAGCCCTCGCGCATCTGCCCCGCTTCGAAAGGCTCGATCATGCCCTGCTCTTCCGCCATGCGGCGAATCCAAGTGTCTGATTTGATGCTCATTACGATACAGTTCCCGGCGCAAGAAATTTAAACCTGCGCAAGTATAACGAAAAAAGCCGGACTGTTGCCCGGCTTCTTCATCCATACAGCGCTACACCACTCGGCTCCGATCTCTGCAAATTTCAACGGCAATCCGGACTCAAAGTCATCTATGTTCGCCCATGCTTTTCCGCCTTTTCACACAGCATGTCCAGATCCGCCGCTTCAAAAAGCTCTTCAGATCCCATTTGCTCCTGCAGGACGGCCGAACCAATACTCAGAGACACGCTGATCTGGTGGTCACCATAGGTACAACGCAGCTGCTTGGCCGCTTTCCTGATGCGTGACCTCAGCACTCTAGCGCCTTCCTGATCCATATTCGGCAGCAGCAATACAAACTCATCACCGGCAAAACGGAAAACCATATCCGACGATCTGACTGTTTTGGCAAGAAGTGCTCCAACCTGCGCCAATACCTGATCTCCTGCCAAATGGCTGATTTCATCGTTGACCCGTTTGAACCAATCGATATCGATTACCATCAACGCAAGCGGTTGTGTCTCACGCTTTGCGCGGCTGATCTCCCGCGCCAGGTTATCCATCAGAGAGCGCCTGTTTTTCAAACCCGTCAGAGGATCATGGGAAGCTGCCTGCAAGGCAGTATGGTAGTGGATGGCGTTTCGCATCGGCAATATCAGCGAGGCCAACAGTGTTTCCATCCTGCCAAGCTCCTCACTAGTGAACTGCTTACGGCGACTAAAACGGACTTCACCCAGCCATTCATCTGCAAGCGTCAGATTGTATTCGGCTTGATGTGCCTCCTTATGGCCCTGATGCAAGTCGATGCCTTTCTCGCCATTGCGATAACGCATTCCCTGGCAGGGCACCAGCAGATTGAGATGCTGAAAAAAGATTTTCAGGAGCCGTTCTGGATCCAGACTGCTTTGCAAGGCAAACAGGAGGCCCTTGCGATCCGTGTCCTGTTTTTCATGCATTACTTTTGCTGCATCCAGCAAACGATTGCTGTAGACATTTGCCGTGGTGTAGAGATTCATGTTCACTTGCTTGCCCTCGATACGAGATTTACAAGGTTACAAGCGATTTTCGTGCCAACAAGAAAATTGCAGGAAGAATCAACTGCCTGACCCGGGTAATTACCTTGCCTGACAAGGTTCAAATTGTTTAGGGATTAACGTCCCAAGCTTTTGATATTACTCATCATAGACATTGAGATAATTTCTCTGGGAAGGGCATTTCACTGCTACAGGGAAAGAAAGCGAAAGAAGGCAAAGCATTGCCACCGGTTGCCACCTGCCGGCACCTGCGGCAACACAGTCAAAATAATGTCGAATTCAAAGCCGAGGCACATGGTCGGGGCGACAAGCTTATGACAGCCAGGCGTGGACGCAGGCGTCTCCGACAACAGATTTTTCAAATATGCGTTATTCACCCTGATGCGAGGAGTAGCCACCCTGACTACATCTCTATATCGTCGACCTCGATCACTTCTCCCTTGATATCGCCAGCGTTGAGACCATCGTTACATGCACAATTCTCTCAATCTTGGTATGACAAGCGTATTTTCTGGTGCCTCATTGCTTTTCAAGCTGGTAACCCAGATAGGTTTGATACCTATTGCCGCAGCAGGTTCTATGTCTTTTTTCAAACTATCCCCGACCATGGCAACATTGGCTACAGGCTTTCCCAGTTTCTCCAATATATGTTCAAGAAATTGAGGGGTACCTTATGGTTAGGCCAGTATTCGCCTTGCAAAAATAGCCGGTAATGTACTGACTCAACCCCACTCTGGCAAATGCCTGTGCGATCTCTTTTTCTGTCGATTCTACGGCACCTGTAGCAATATAAATTTCAGCAGACTTGGACAGGCATGATAAGACCTCCTATGCTCCTTCGACCATTTCAACAACATCCCAGTCGCACATTTTTCCCGGTACTCCTGGAAAATCAATCATGAGTGTATCGCCCCAATCAAACAAATATGTTTCTATCACTGACAACCCTTTTAGGAGCCTCTGATTAAGTCTGGACAAAGTAGATTGCGAATCAGACTGTTCGGATTGTTCAACTCATCCCTGAGCTTCACCGCTTACGCGAAGAACCGATCCCATCGGTTCTTTCAAGGCGCAAGGTCTTCCAGGAGGCACCGTGCGCTTGACCAGGGGCCTCAGCAGTCAGTACGTGTCATCACTTCTTCTAGCCGCGCCGTATGCTGAAA
>DTXR01000754.1 GCA_012962365.1 Chromatiaceae bacterium
ATTTGCCTGTGGGATTGATGTGGATACGGGTGTCCCTGGTGATCCATTCTTCCGGCAACACGGGCTTGATGATGTTTTCCATCACAGCTTCCTGGAGATCGCCCAGTTCGATGTCGGGATCATGCTGGGTGGACAATACCACGGCATCAACACCAGCGATCTTGCCGTCGCTGTAGTGCATGCTGACCTGGCTTTTGGCGTCAGGGCGTAGCCAGGGCAGGACTTTGCTCCTGCGCATCTCGGCCTGGCGTTCCACCAGACGGTGGGAATAGGTGAGAGGGGCGGGCATGAGCACGTCGGTCTCGTTGGTGGCGTAGCCAAACATCATGCCCTGGTCGCCTGCACCCTGATCTTCGGGTTTTTCCCGATCCACGCCCTGGCCGATGTCGCTGGACTGCTTGCCGATAAGTGACATGACGGCGCAGGTACTGCCGTCGAAGCCCACATCTGAACTGGTATAGCCGATGTCGCAGATCACCTTGCGCACCAGCTCGTCCAGGTCGACCCAGGCATTGGTGGTGATTTCGCCGGCGACGATAACGGCGCCGGTCTTGACCATGGTTTCGCAGGCCACGCGGGCGTGCTGTGCATTTTCATCCTGATCGAGGATGGCGTCGAGAACCGCATCGGATATCTGGTCGGCTACCTTGTCGGGGTGGCCTTCGGATACAGATTCGGAAGTGAAGGTAAAGTCGCTCATAAAATTTGTCCTATGCGCCGCTCCTGCACTTGACCCCCATGGGCGGAGGAAAAAGTGGAATTATCGGGAACGATTCCAGCGCCCTGTGCTCGCGGCATAGCGTACGTCCTGTACATAAAAAAACCCGTCTCGCGCAGCGAAAGACGGGATTCTCGGTGGTGTGCCGGAAGCTCGCTTTAGCCGCATTTGTAAAGCGCCCGCAATCTGAGTTCAAATTGGCGCATTGGTAATGATTATGGTTATCTGGAGGGGATTGTCAACTATTTATTTTGTGATGCAGTTGGTAAACTAGGCGGCTGTTGAACACGGATTTCAGAGCGAGCGAACATGGTTTCCCTGCAAACTCCCGTATGTGAATTTGGCAAGTCCGCCATTGATTTTTCTCTACCCGGCGTGGATGGCAAGGTCTGGACCCTGGATGACTGCAAGGGTGAAAAGGGCCTGCTGGTGATGTTCATCTGCAATCACTGCCCTTATGTGAAAGCTGTTCTGGATCGCCTGGTGAGAGATGCCCGCGAACTGCGGGAGATGGGTGTGAATTCGGTTGCCATCATGTCCAATGATCCCCGGCAATATGGGGAGGATTCGTTCGAAAACATGCAGAAAATCGCCAAAGACAAGGGTTTTTCCTTTCCCTATCTGCTGGATGAGACCCAGGAAGTGGCAAAGGCCTACGGTGCGGTGTGTACGCCGGATTTTTTCGGTTATAACGCTGATCTTGAGCTTCAGTATCGTGGGCGCCTGGATGCCAGCCGCAAGGAGGCCGCACCGGAAGACGCGCGTCGGGATCTATTCGAAGCGATGAAGCAGGTGGCAGAAACCGGAAAAGGTCCTGAAGAGCAGATTCCCAGCATGGGATGCTCCATTAAATGGATTGATGAATAGAGATGTTCTGAAAAAACCCGACGAGCACATTCTGCTGTGTGATTGTGCTGCTTATCGAGAAAAGCTTCTTAACGTTATGAAAACTGTTGTTTTTAGCTTGTGGTTCCTAGCGTGAGCGTGTTTTGTGTCTAATTCCAGTTTATGGGCATATTCAAAACATCGGTAGCTTCCATGCGGCCACAAGCGTTATGCTTTCTGAATAACCAGTATTTTATTTTTAAGGGGACAGCATCGCTGGTTCCCGTATGTTCTGAATCCGGCCTTCCAGAAGTAGGTTCTTTGGAGGGAGAGGGTTTTCTATCAGCTTGAAATCAAAGGGAGGGGCTTATGTCCTCGCGTAAAGATCTTGCCAATGCTATCCGTGCTCTGAGTATGGATGCTGTTCAAAAAGCAAACTCCGGTCACCCCGGGGCACCCATGGGTATGGCGGACATCGCCGAAGTGTTGTGGAACGGCCACATGAAACACAACCCCTCCAATCCTGCCTGGGCTGACCGCGACCGTTTCGTGCTGTCTAACGGCCACGGCTCCATGCTGATCTATTCCCTGCTGCACCTCACCGGTTACGATCTGACCATTGACGACCTCAAGGCCTTCCGCAAGTTGCATTCCAAAACACCTGGCCACCCGGAATATGGCTATACGCCGGGTGTCGAAACGACTACGGGGCCCTTGGGGCAGGGCATCACCAATGCCATCGGCATGGCGTTGGCCGAACGCACGCTTGCAGCCCAGTTCAACCGTGAAGGCCACGATATCGTCGATCACTACACCTATACCTTCCTGGGTGACGGCTGCATGATGGAAGGTATTTCCCACGAGAGCTGCTCACTGGCCGGTGTCTGGGGTCTGGGCAAGCTCATCGCCTTTTGGGATGACAACGGCATTTCCATCGACGGCCACACCGAAGGCTGGTTCCGTGATGATACGCCTAAGCGCTTCGAGGCCTATGGCTGGCATGTGATCCGCGACGTAGACGGTCACGATGCCGATGCCATCGACAAGGCCATTCATGAGGCCAAGTCCGTGAACAACAAGCCTACACTGATCTGCTGCAAGACCGTTATCGGTTATGGCGCCCCCAACCTGTGCGGTTCTCACGACTGTCACGGAGCTCCCCTGGGTGATGAAGAGATCAAGGCAACCCGCGAGAATCTGAGCTGGCCTTACGGCCCGTTCGAGGTTCCCGATGAAATCTATGCAGGCTGGGATGCAAAGGAAAAAGGCAAGGCGGCGGAAGACGCCTGGGCCGAGAAATTTGCCGCCTACAAGGCCGCCTACCCTGAGCTGGCTGCCGAATTCGAGCGGCGCATGAATGGCGATCTGCCAGACAATTGGCAGCAGGTTGCGGATGATTTTATCAAAGCTACCGACGAAGCAGCTGCCAGCCCGGCCACCCGTCAGGCCTCCCAAAAAGCCATTACCGGCTACGCGGGCGCGCTGCCTGAGTTCCTGGGCGGCTCCGCTGACCTGACACCTTCCAACCTGACGTCCTGGCCGGATTCGAAAACCATCACAGACACAGTGGCCGACGACAACTACATCTCCTACGGTGTACGTGAATTCGGCATGTCCGCCATCATGAACGGCGTGGCTCTGCACGGCGGTTTCATTCCCTTCGGCGGCACCTTCCTGATGTTTTCCGAATATGCGCGCAATGCCCTGCGCATGGCGGCGTTGATGGGGGTTCGCAGCCTGTTCGTGTACACCCACGATTCCATTGGCCTGGGTGAAGATGGTCCTACCCACCAGCCTATCGAGCAGATTTCCACCCTGCGCCTGATTCCCAACATGAGCACCTGGCGCCCCTGTGATGCGGTAGAGACCGCCGTAGCCTGGAAATGCGCCATCGAGAAGAAGAGCGGGCCTTCCTGCCTGATCTTCTCCCGTCAGGGGCTGCCTCATCAGGCACGTTCCGATGAGCAGCTGTCACTGATCGCCCATGGCGGTTATGTTCTGCAGGACTGTGACGGCACGCCAGATGCAATCATCATCGCTACCGGTTCTGAAGTGGCCCTGGCCATGGACGCCGCGAAAGCGTTGAGCGGTGAAGGCAAGAAGATCCGCGTGGTCTCCATGCCCTGCACCGAGGTATTCGATGAGCAGGATCAGGAGTACAAGGATTCTGTCCTGCCGCCGAGCGTAACCGCTCGTGTGGCCGTTGAAGCCGGTGTTACCGACTTCTGGTACAAGTATGTGGGTACAGGCCGCGTCATCGGTATCGACCGTTTTGGTGAGTCTGCGCCTGCCGGCGAGTTGTTCCCGCATTTCGGCTTCACCGTGGATAACGTGGTAAGCGCGGTAAAAGGTGTAATGTAATTATTTCCGGTGCTCCCTGCAGGGAGCGCCTGTTGGTATATTTCTGAATAGATTGGAGAAAGTTTATGACTATCAAAGTCGGTATTAACGGTTTTGGCCGCATTGGCCGTATGGTGTTCCGCGCAGTAACCAACGATTTCCCAGAAATCGAAATCGTGGGCATCAACGACCTGCTGGACGCTGATTACCTGGCCTACATGCTCAAGTACGATTCCGTACACGGCCGCTTCCCCAAGGACGTTGCCGTCGATGGCAACAACTTCGTAGTCGACGGCAAGAAGATTCGCCTGACCGCCGAGCGTGATCCTGCTGATCTGAAATGGGGCGACGTCGGCGCAGAGATCGTCATCGATTGCACCGGTTTTTTCCTTACCGAAGAAAGCTGCCAGAAGCACATCGACGCCGGTGCCAAGAAAGTGGTTCAGAGCGCGCCTTCCAAGGATGGCACACCCATGTTCGTATATGGCGTAAACCACGAGACCTATGCGGGTCAGGCGATCGTTTCCGCGGCTTCCTGTACCACCAACTGCTTGGCGCCTGTCGCGAAGGTGCTGAATGACAATTGGGGCCTGAAGCGTGGCCTGATGACCACCGTCCATGCCGCTACTGCTACGCAGAAGACGGTTGATGGTCCTTCCATGAAAGACTGGCGCGGTGGCCGCGGCATTCTGGAAAACATCATTCCTTCCTCCACCGGCGCCGCCAAGGCTGTTGGTGTGGTTCTGCCCGACTTGAACGGCAAGCTTACCGGCATGGCTTTCCGTGTGCCTACCTCTGACGTGTCTGTCGTTGATCTGACCGCCGAGCTGGACAAGGAAGCTTCCTATGACGACATTTGCGCCGCCATGAAGGAAGCCTCTGAAGGATCCATGAAAGGCACCCTGGCCTACACGGAAGACAAGGTCGTATCCACGGACTTCCGTGGTTTTAGCGCCTCCTCCATCTTCGACGCCGGCGCCGGCATCGCTCTGGATGGCACTTTCGTGAAAGTGGTTTCCTGGTATGACAACGAGTACGGTTATACCTGTAACATGATGCGTTTCGTGGAGCACGTCGCCAAGAACTAAGCAGTATGGCGGGGTGGATTTTCCCCCCCGCGCACCCACTCTGTCAGGCTGTTTTGCAAAGGCTCCGGCTTTTGCAAAATATTCTGAAATTCAACATTCCAGCAGGAGATGTCAGCATGTCTGTTATCAAGATGACCGATCTCGATCTGGCCGGTAAGCGCGTTCTTATCCGCCAGGATCTCAATGTCCCCGTAAAAGACGGCAAGGTAACGTCCGACAAGCGTATCCGCGCTTCCATACCCACCATCAAACACTGTATAGAGCAGGGTGCCAAGGTCATGCTGATGTCTCACCTGGGGCGTCCGACAGAAGGCGAGCCGGCGGAAGAATTTTCCCTCAAGCCGGTATCCGACTACCTGACAGAGGCGTTGGGCCAGGACGTTGCGCTGATAAAGGACTATCTGGAACAGCCCCCCGAGTTGGATAATGGCCAGGTGGCCTTGCTGGAGAACGTGCGTTTCAACAAGGGCGAGAAGGCCAACGACGAAGCACTGTCGAAAAAATACGCTGCCCTGTGCGACGTGTATGTGATGGACGCCTTTGGTACCGCTCACCGCGCCCAGGCCTCCACCCACGGTGCGGGCACCTATGCTCCCGTGGCCTGCGCCGGGCCTTTGCTGGCCGGTGAGCTGGAAGCACTGGGCAAGGCGCTGCACGAACCCAAACGTCCCATGGCGCC
>DTXR01000755.1 GCA_012962365.1 Chromatiaceae bacterium
ATCAGGCCCAGCGTCAGGACGATGGTGATGCCCACGCCGAGCAGGGGGAACACCGAGCAGTTCCAGTGCTGAAACTCATACCACAGCACCAGCAGTATGATCAACAGCGAGACGCCGAACAGCCAGGCCTTGTCCCATACTTCCTCGACCATGGCAGCCAGAAAATACGGCTCACCAGAAATGATGAATTCAACCCGGTCGCCGTAGCGCTGCTCGTATTTCGACTGCAGCTCATGCACCGCCTTTATCCAGCTCAGGTACTGATCTTTCAAGCCGTCACTGAAATCGCCCACGATGAAAGTCGCCCTGGCGGTGCATTTATCATGGGCATGGGCGACGGATGCACTGGACAGCACACCGTTGTCATCCACGAGGCGGCATTTATTGCCGGCATCATCCTCGTAATAGACAAGCAGCGGCTCGAGCACCGGATGGGCTTGTATGCCATTTTTCAAAAACTTGATCTGCTGCCGTTGCTTGCCCGGATCAGATGACAAACCGGACGCGGGGATCAGGCGCTTGAAATCCAGCCCGCCCTCCCTGGACAAACCCAGATGACGCATTTTCGGGGACGGCAGTCCAGCAAAATTTTGCGGATTGGAGAACGCCAGCTTGCTGACATCACGATAGAACTCCGTCAGCATGTTCACAAACCAGGGCTGAAAGATATCACCCTGCTCGTGCTTCAGTTTCAGCCCCCACACCATGACATTGCCCATGCCGTAATGACGTTCGTTGTACAGGTTAGTTGCAATGTAACGGTTGGACAGGGGAAGGAGGGAATCGGGATCGTTGCGCAGGTTGACATCCTTGATATAGAACGCGCCAATTCCCGTAAAGAAGAAGATGAACAGGATCACCGCCCAGCGGTGCCTGAGTACAAAGCGGGCGTAGCGCTCGGCGACCGGCGCTTTATCCATCCTGATACAGAGGGCTAGCGTTTGCCATATTTCTTCAGGGTCTTTTCCGACCAGAAACCATCGGGCAGATCCTGGTTCAGGCGTATGGTGCTGCGCGGCACGTACACCATGCTGTCCATGCCGTTCTCGAGAGTCACAGCGTAGATATAACGTGGATAGATGATGCGGGGATCTTCCTGGCCCAGGGATTGCCAGTCGATAGCAATGGTCTTTATTTTCCTGCCATCCTTGAAATAGACCGTGCGGTAGATGCCAAAGGTTTTTCTGTCGACTTCACTGATATGGTAGTCGTACCACCAGTTTTCGAATTTGGTCGTGCTCTTGACCACATAGACCGCCTTGCCCTTGTGTTCGCATTGTGGGCCTGGCAGCTTTTTCGTATAACGGTTGATTTCCGCCGGAACAAGTTTCATTGCGGGCAGGCAATCTTGCAACACATCTTTTTTCAGCAGTTCATGCACTTCATGCTCGGGACGCCTGAGCACCAGTTCACCATAGGTGAGATTGGTACCCACCCAGGTATCTTCATGCTGGGGTTCATTGATGCGCCGTATCTTGCGCAACGCCGGCAGCCACAGGCTCATGATGCTGGGCCTGGATTTATCACTGTAGCTGACGAACAGAATGCCGGTGCCACGCGCCTTGCCCGACATGACGATAGCCATCTGCATGGATTCCAGTTCAGGGTTTTGTGGATGGCTGTTGCCGTACGTTTCGAAGGTATTTACGATGGGACGGCGGCCAGATTTTCTTTTCTCGATCGGCGCACGATTTACCACCATGGCGATGTCCTTGCCATTTTTCTGACTGACCGCATTCCGAACCAACTGGCCATGAGCGACAGCATAGACCTGCTCGGCAATCTGCAACCCATTCAGCTCACCCTGAGGGTAAGGGAAATGCGTTGTCGAAGCACCGGCGGATGAGAAAACCGCCAGCAGGACACCAAGGCCACTGATCAATAAAATATTTTTTGGCATGCACTAGAGTTTGCCAGTTCGCCTTATGGCTGTCTACCAGAGCCAGACATGCAAACCCTTTGTTGTAGTGTTCAGCCTGCCATTGCCACGCGGGGTGGTTTTTACTACTGTACATGACAGACCGTTGAGGCAAACTCATGGGACGCTATCCGACACGACACGGTAAGGCCCTGTAAAGAGATTTGCCGTGGGAAGCATTCGGCCTGTCAGCTATCTAAAGCTGGAAACACGCCGACAGGCGCCCACCCGGATCTTCCCGACCTGGGTTGGTCCCGATTTCAGGACGTGATCCGGAACCTCTCCCAGCCTATGTATGCCTTCGGCGGCATGCAACCTGAAGGCATGGGCGATGCGCTTGCGGCTGGTGCGCAGGGCATCGCCACCAAAAGCTATTGGCCATAAAAAAGGCCTGACGAAATCGACAAGCCTTTGATATATATATGGAGCCGGTGACAGGAGTTGAACCCACGACATCCTCATTACAAGTGAGGCGCTCTACCAACTGAGCTACACCGGCAT
>DTXR01000756.1 GCA_012962365.1 Chromatiaceae bacterium
GATCAGTTGAGGGGCACGGTCGATATCGGTAATGGCGACTTCTTCCACCACCACGCGCTCAGGCTCGAGGTTGAGGGTTTCCAGTGTGTCGCCAACCTTGGCCATGCGCTCGGCCGCCATGGCGGAGCCGCGGACGAAGTGACACTGGTAGTCATCGCCCCTTTTGCAACCCATCATGATGATGCCGTCGAAGCCGTTGTTCAGGGCATCGGTTACCCAGGAGAGGCTGGTGGAACCCAGGCAGCGCACGGGGATGACCCGTGCCCAGGGGCTGATTTCCACGCCGCTGATAGCAGCCTGATCCAACGCTGGATAAGCGTCATTTTCACAGGCCAGCACCAGAATGCGGGGCTTCTCGTCCCATTCTTCCGGAATGTCGCATTCCTTGATCTGGGCGCCCACGGTGTTCACCGAGTAGTTCTCGAAGGAGATGACCCGTACCGGGCAGGCGCCCATGCAGGTGCCGCAACGGCGGCAACGGGACTCGTTGTACTGAGGATAACGCTCCTCGTCTTCGTCGATGGCGCCGAAGGGGCACTCCACGGTGCAGCGTTTGCACTGGGTGCAGCCTTCCTTGCGGAAAGTCGGATAGGACAGGTCGCCAACCCGGGGGTGGGCGGCGCGGCCCTGGCCGGCATTCTCGATTTCCTGAATGGCTTTCATGGCGGCGCCGGTGGCGTCATCCATGGCCTGCTTTATATCCATGGGACGGCGCACAGGACCGGCGGCATAGATGCCGGTGCGGCGGGTCTCATAGGGGAAGCAGATAAAATGGGAATCGGTAAAGCCGTGCTTCAGGTGTGGCAGATCCGTACCCTGGCGGTAATCCAGGTTGAGGATGGACTCGACCTTGACGGAGGTTTCGTCAGCCGCATGTGCTTCCTGGGCTTCCAGTTCCTCGGCCCGGTCTTCGTCACTCATGCCTTCCAGCGCTTCGTTGGCGGCATAGGGGTCGGGGCCGGAGTTGGGCACCATGCCCAGATCCAGCACTACCAGGTCGACTTTGACTTCAACATCCTCGTTCAGGATCTTGTCATGCATCTTCACGCTTATGGCGTCGCCGGGGGCGAGTTCTTTCACATCGCTCTTGGTGAAGATCACGCCGTTCTTCTGGCCGCTGCGGTAGAAGTCCTCGCCGGCGGCACCGGGCGTGCGCAGGTTGTTGTAGCATATGGTGGTGTCGCAGCCTTCGTTATGGTGCTTGAAGTACAGCGCCTGTTTGATGGACACCAGGTCGCCGATGCCAGAGTCGTAGGGCAGACGGTCTTCATCGGTGGAGTTCTGACCGGCATCCTGAACGAACAGCACGGAAGTGACTTCCTTGCCGTCGGAAGGGCGCTTGATGGGGCCGTCACCGGCGGCATTGGCCAGCGCTTCCATCTCCAGGTTGGTGATGATGTCGGGAGAGCCTGCATAGTTGAACTCGGGCAGGTTCTCGGGATCGTACAGGTTGAAGCCTGTGGCCTGAACGATGGAGCCGATGTTCTCGGTGGTGGTACCGCCGGACTCGGCGCTGATGTCCACGCTGAAACGGCCGGGGGCACCGGAGGTCTTGGTGACGGTGCTGTTCAGGTACACCTTGATGTTGTCGTTGCCTTCCACCGCGCTGATCATGTCTTCGATGCCGGTGTCTTCAGGCATGGGTAGATTGGCGTCCGGAGAATTGGGCGTACCGATAGGCGCGGCCTTGAAGGGAACGCGCTTGTGCAGCTTGGCCACATGGCCGCCCAGGGCGCCGGATTTTTCCACCAGATGCACGGTGTAACCGGCATCTGCTGCCTCGATGGCTGCAGTCATGCCCGTGATGCCGCCGCCAACCACCAGTACGTTGGGGTTGCGGCTCTGCTGGCCTGAGGGGGCCGGCTTGTTCATCTGCTTGATTTCTCCGCAGGACATGCGAATGTAATCGTTCGCCATTTCCTGGGTGGTTTCCTTCGCCTCATCGGTATCCGGGCGCGCCCAGATGACGCCTTCGCGGATGTTACAGCGGGTCATGGCGATATCGTTGAAATCGAAGGCCTCGACCTTGGCGCGTCGGGAACAGGCGATGATAACCGCATGGGTGACGCCGTCATTGCTGATGTCGTCGCGAATCATCTGCACGCCTTCCTTGTTGCACAGCATTTCGTGCTGCTTGACCACATTCATGCGGCCATCTCGGGAGGCGGTTTGTTCCAGTTCGCCGGCGTCCAGTCGGTCGCCGATGCCGCAGCCGGTGCAGATATAGGCTGCAAATTTCTTTTCTGCTACTTCAGACATTTTTTCAGCCCTCCGCTCGTGCTACACGATTGACAACCTGAATGGCCTTGAGTGCCGCGCCGGTGGCGCTCTGCACTGCCCGGTTCACGTCCAGTGCATCGCTGGCGCAACCTGCCGCGAATACACCGCCATTCTTTTCTGCAGGCTCGATGAAGCCTTCACGGTTGATTTCCACATCGACGGGGAAGCTGTCCACAGCGACGGACGGCTCCATGCCCGTTGCCAGCACCACCAGGTCATGCTCGTTGGCATAGCGCTGGTAGCCTTCGGTGTCTACACCGTTCAGGCAGGGGTTGTCGTTCTCGCCCATGGTGACGGAAGCCACCTTGGACTTGATGAATTTGACGTTGTCCATGGCCTGCACTTCAGCATAGAAGTCCTCGAAGCGGTCGATGGCACGGATGTCGATATAGTAGATGCTGACATCGGCTTCGTCGCCATAAGCATCTACCACGTAGTGGGTCTGCTTGAGAGATGCCATGCAACAGATGCGCGAACAGTGATACAGGTGGTTGCGGTCACGGGAACCGGCGCACTGGATGAAGGCCACGTTCTTGGCTTCTTTTCCATCGGAGGGACGCACGATCTTGCCGCCGGTGGGTCCCTTGGGGTCGGCCATGCGCTCGAATTCCACGTTGGTCACAACGTTGGCATAGCGATCGTAGCCATAGGGCTGAATCTTGGCCGCATCGTACGGCTTCCAGCCCGTCGCCCAGATAACAGCGCCGACAGGAAACGCGATTTCTTTTTCGGCATCGTCCAGGTCGATGGCGTCATACTTGCAGGCATCTTTTGCTTTTTGTGCGTCATCGGTGCCGATGATGGCAGGGTCGAGCGCATATTTCATGGGATGAGCCATGACGTGAGGCAGGTAGGCGCCCTTGCGCTTGCTCATGCCGTAGTTGTATTCGTCATCAAATTCTGCTTCC
>DTXR01000757.1 GCA_012962365.1 Chromatiaceae bacterium
CCAAATCAATATCCTGCACTCTGCACGCCCTCTGAACCCACGGATTCAGGTTTACTGTTTGGACATCTGCCGCTTGTACTGGGTAAAGCTGGTGTCCGTGTATTTCCGTTCCACAATGTATTTTCCCAGCAACAGGAATTCGTCACTGTTCTTGGTTGCTCCGGTGTAACGTCCACGTTTTATGGGTTTGCCCTGAAGATCGAAGAACTGAAAAACCGGCGTAGCGCGCACACGGAACTGCTTGAATGCAAAATCCTTCATGGTCATGGGGTTACCCTGGAAATCGCTGATCTCGATATCACCTTCGATGTCGACGCTGAAGATCAGGAAATGCTTCTTGTAGTATTCCTGAACTTTGGGCTGATTCAACACCGTGGTTTTCATGCGATGGCAAAAGGGGCACTCGTCCATTTCGAACATGATGAGGATGCCCTTTTTCCCCTGCTCCCGGGCAGTTTGCAATTCTTCTGAAAAGTCACCGAACGACTGATCGAAAAAATACTGTTCGGGGTCTCTGGACTGGGCAGATACCCCAACGGACAACACCATCAGCAACACGGCCAATATTCTCATTCACCTGCTCCTCCTCATTTCTTGTAATTCGATATGAAAGCCTCAACGATTTTCCCATCGATGGGGCCGACCATACGAGCGACCACGTCACCTTCCGGTGACACCAGAAAAGTGGTTGGCAGCCCGGGCACCCGACCTAAAGGCAAACCCGGCCGACTGCCCACTCTCAACACAGGATAAGACAGAAATTGCTCTTCCACAAAAGTCCGCAGTTTCTCTACCCGGATATTCTCCATGTTCAATCCGAGAACCAGGGCATCCCGATCCTTGTGGCCATCGTGAAAGACTTCCAGTTCGGGCAGCTCCTCCAAGCAGGGAGGACACCAGGTCGCCCAATAGTTGACCACCACCCATTTTCCCCGATAGTCGGACAGCCTGTGTATTTTTCCATCCAGATCCGGATAGGAAAAATCAGCAGCTCCCGAAACTGCTGCCGGGACAAACAACATCAAGAAAACGACGCCCGCCATAATCATGGGCGTGAAAACCTGCTTCATCACAATAAACCTCTGTTAGGATCCGTGAATAGAACATCTGCAACTAGAGCAACGGTAAAGCAGTCTATCTTTCAATACAAGGATGTCACGCAACGTGAAATCGTTCCTTGATTTAGCGTCTTGATTGCCGCTAGTCTTAGAGCAAGCTTTGATTTAAGTCGTGAACGCGTATCTTGCGCC
>DTXR01000758.1 GCA_012962365.1 Chromatiaceae bacterium
CAGGAACAGGGCCAGTGCCAGCGGCTTGTAGCCGGTATCCTGGCTTTGCTGCAATGTCTTGAGGGTGCCGCCTTCGTACAGCGTGTAGCCCCTGGGCAACGGCAATTCATCCAGCAGTTGCTGGGCATGGCGAATGGTTTGTTCCATGTTGATCCCCTGTTCCAGGGTGGCGTTGACTTCCACGATGCGCTGCTGCTGCTCCCGGATGATGGTCACCGGAGCGGGCCGCAGTGCAATGTGGGCCAGGTCGCCAAGACGTACCGGGACAGGCTTGTCCGCATTCCCCATCAGGATGATGTTTTCAAGATCGCTGACCGTGTCGGTTTCGGCCGGATTCAGTTTGAGAACGACATCGATGCTGCGGTCGGCATCGATGATGCTGCTGACCTTACCGCCTTCCAGCGCATAGCGTATGGCCTTGCCGATGCTGCTCATGTCCAGTTCGAGCTGCAGCATCTTTTCCCGATCCGGCTTGATCGAGAGTTCCATGGTCACGTCTTCGTTGGATTGCTTGATATTGCGCAGACCGGGGACGTCTTTGAGCTTGTCAGCCATCTGCTGGCCGATGTCCTTCAGCACTTCGAGATCCGCGCCCCTGACATGGAAACTGACGTCATCGTCGCCGCGGCCCACGCGCAGCCCGCGAATACCCCGTTGACGAATCCGGATCTTCACGCCTGCAAGTTGCAGCTGTTTGGTCAGTTTGCGTATCTTCGTCACCCATTGCTTGCTGCTTATCCGCTGCTCGGGCGGTTTGAGCTGGATTTGCATGTTGGCGCGGTTGGCCGTTTCATAACGGGAGCGTCCGAACGTGAAGCCTCCCACCGTCGTCAGCATGGATTCGGTTTCGGGTTGTGCTAGCACCAGTTGTTCGATCCGTCTGGTGACAGCGTCCATTTCATCCACGTTGACTCCCCTGTCTGCCGTCAGATAGATTCCGATACGTCCATCGTCGATGCGCGGAAGAAAGGCGGACATGGGTTGCAGCAACCCGTTTATGGTGATGCCGAGCACTATCAGAAAAAGCAGAATCACCAGCCAGGCCCATTTCAGCAGGTGGCTCAGCAGCCAGGCATAGGCACTCTGCAGTTTCTCCATCGCGCGATTAATGAAGCGTCGTAGCCAGCCTTCCTGTCCTGCGGGGATATGGGCAGCCAGGGCAGGCACCAGCGTCAGGGCAACGACCATGGAAGCCACGATGGCGGCTGAAATGGTAATGATCAGCTCCTGGAACAGCAGGCCGATCAAGCCTCCGATGAACAGAAAAGGCAGCACCGCGGCCAGATTGGTAGAGGTGGAGGCAAAGATGGCGCTGGTGACCTCTGCGGCAGCCGCGCTCGCCGCGAGCTTTCCCTGTTCTCCCCCACGCTGATGACGGTAGATGTTTTCCAGCATGACGATAGTACTGTCCACTAACATGCCAACGCCCAGCGCCAGCCCGCCCAGGGTCATGATGTTCAGGGTCAGGTCTGCGGACGACATGAGGGTGATCGCCACCAGGATGGCGATGGGGATGGCGCTGCCGATGATCAGCGTACGTCGGATGCTGCCCAGAAACAGGTACACCACCAGCATGGCCAGTATGGCACCACTGAGCGCTGCGGTAATGGCATTGTTCAGGGAACGGCGGATATGCCGGGCTTCGTCATTCACGGCAACGATCTGTATGTTTTCGGGGACCAGCCTGCGCTTCTGCAACTCGGCAAGCTGCAGGTTGACGCCGTCGACCACAGACACGGTGTTGGCCTGGGGTTGCTTCTGAATGGACAGCTTGATGGCTTCCTGATGGTTCAGGCGGATGTGCAGGCGAGGTTCTTCATGCCCATCGACGGTTTTTGCCAGATGGCCCATCTCCAGAGGCTGGAATGGCGATTGCCTGTTGTCCGGGTTTAGCGGCAGACGCTCTATCTCTGCG
>DTXR01000759.1 GCA_012962365.1 Chromatiaceae bacterium
CGGCGGGTATGGGGGTCGGCAAACAACACCTTGCCCAGGGGCTTGTTGCGTAAATGTGACAACCGTCTGGTTGTCACCCGCCGGTAACAATTGGCACTTATCGTCGACATCTCCGCCGATAACGAATATTTTCTGGGAGTCACTCGACTATGAAAGCAGCATTTAAAGGCCTCCGGCTGACACTCACCTCACTCACCGTCAGCATGGCATTGGGCGCAATGCCCACCGCCGGTACTACCGGCGAACGCCACGCGAATCATCACGGCGATCACCGCCATCACAACAGCCATGCGAATAAGGTATTTAACCGCATTGCCACCTTCCCGGTTTTCAACAACACTGATATCGACACGGCGACGGTCGCGGAAATCGTTGCCGCAAGCCGCGACGGCAACACCTTGATCTACACCGACAGCGAGAACGAAAACCTCGGTTTCGTCGACATCACCGATCCGGCCAACCCGTCAGCCACCGGCATAGTCGATTTAAACGGTGAGCCCACATCCGTTGCCGTGGCCGGCCGTTATGCACTTGCCACGGTCAACACGTCTTTCGACTTCATCAATACCAGCGGTGAGCTGGTGGTGGTAAACATCGAAAGCCGCGAAGTCGCTGCAACGCTACCGCTTGGCGGACAGCCCGATTCAGTCGCCGTCAGCCCCGACGGGCGTTATGCCGCCATCGCCATCGAAAACGAACGCGACGAGAACCTCGGTTCCGGCGAACCACCACAGGCACCGGCCGGCTTCCTGGTCATCGTCGATCTCGAAGGCGAACCCAGTGACTGGCGTACACGCACTGTCGACTTCGATGGACTCGCCGATCTGTTCCCCGGCGACGCGGAACCGGAATATGTCGATATCAACTCACGCAACATCGCCGTGGTCACGCTGCAGGAAAATAACCACATCGTGCTGGTGCAACTTAATAACGGCAAAGTCATCAAGCACTACAATGCCGGTAGTGTCGACCTGGAAGCGGTCGATGCCACCGAGGAAGATCCGGCGCTGATCTCGCTCACTGAATCGCTGGAAGGAGTCGCCCGCGAACCCGATGGTGTGACCTGGATCTCCAATAACCGCTTTGCCACCGCTAACGAAGGCGACCTGTTCGGCGGCAGCCGAAGCTTTTCGATTTTCAAACGCAACGGTAAGGTCAAGTTCGAATCCGGCAACACCCTGGATCACCAGGCGGTGCGCCTCGGACACTATCCCGACCACCGCTCGGGCAACAAAGGTAGCGAACCCGAGAATGTCGAATACGGCCGTTATGGCAACGACGAGCTGCTGTTCGTCGGTTCCGAACGCGCCAACCTCGTGTTCGTCTATGGCATCAAAAACAAGAACCGTCCCCGACTGCTGCAGACCCTGCCCACAGGTGTTGCACCGGAAGGCCTGCTTGCCATCCCCGACCGCGACCTGTTCATCGCCGCCAGCGAGAAGGACGACCGCGGCGCCAAATTCCGTTCCGTACTGAACATCTACCAGCGCCAGCACGGTCGTGCCGATTACCCTACAATACGCTCCGCAAATCGCGACGACGGTACGCCGATTCCCTGGAGCGCCCTATCTGGCCTTGCCATGGATACGCATAAACGCGGCATCGCCTACAGCATTCACGACAGCTTATACCAGCAAAGCCGTATCTATACCCTGAACGTACGCCACCGGCCGGCCATCATTACCGGAGAAACCGTGCTGCACGACACTCTGGGTGTAATGAGCGCAGTGGAACCAGCTCTGGTCAACACCGACGGCACGGTCAATCTTGACCAGGAAGGCATCGCCACCCGTGCCGGCGGCGGTTTCTGGATCGCCTCGGAAGGCGACGATGCGCCGCTGTTATTCCGCAATCTGCTGGTACGCGTTGCCGAAGACGGTCAGATTGAGGACGTAGTCACGCTGCCTGCTTCCACCACCGCACGCTTGAAGCGCTTCGGCTTCGAAGGCGTGACAAGCGTCGGCGAGGGTGAGGAGGAAACGCTGTTCGTGGCCTTTCAGCGCGAGTGGGAGGATGACCCCGACGGGCTGGTGCGTATCGGCCGCTATCAGGTCGCCAGCGGCGAATGGACCTTCTACTACTACCCGCTGGAGGCACCGCTGTCCGAAAACGGCGGCTGGGTCGGCCTATCCGATATCACCGCACTCGGGGACGACGAGTTCGCCGTCATCGAGCGCGACAACCAGGGCGGCCCCGATGCAGCCATCAAGCGCCTGTACCGATTCTCGGTCGCTGGCCTGACGCCGCTGGCCGACCCAGCTATCGGCACTACACCGGCCTTCCCCGTCATCACCAAGACGCTGGTACGCGACCTGATGCCGGATCTGGCCGCCAGAGGCGGTCAGATCCTGGAGAAAATCGAGGGCCTGGCCGTTACCCACCGCGGCAACGCACTGGTGGTCAACGACAACGATGGTGTGGATGACTCCAACGGCGAAACCCAGCTGCTACGCCTGATGGGCCTTTTCGACTAGTCCGGAAAAACGATAACGGCACGAAGGCCGGTGCGCCCTGCGCACCGGCCTTTTTATTTTGGGGTACGGAACTTCAGCAGTTCTCGGCCAGGAGCACCGGCTTTACACGATGATATGAGGACCGGGAACCCGATCCACC
>DTXR01000760.1 GCA_012962365.1 Chromatiaceae bacterium
CAAGCCATTGTCTGGTTAACATATTGATTGAAAATAAAAAACATCGGTATTTGGAGCGGCCTGGTGAAATATCCGGGTTAAGCCCGCCGCCAGGCGCCGATGGCCAAAAACAGCCACCCCGCCAGAAAAGACAGGCCGCCGAAGGGCGTTATTGCACCCAGCATACGGTAGTCTGTCAGAGCGAGCAGGTACAGGCTGCCACAGAACAGGAGAATCCCCAGCGTGAAGAAACGCCCGGCCCACTGCAGGCTGGCCGAGGCCATGTCTCTGAGTAACAGGCCGGTGGCCAGTAACGCAAGGGCATGCAGACCCTGATAGTGTACTGCCTTGTCGTAGACGAGCATCATATCCGGCGACAGCAGATGTTTCAGTCCGTGCGCTCCGAAAGCGCCCAGGGCCACGGTGAGAAAACCGGCAACGGCGCCGGTTACCAGCCAGATGCGTGCGCCGTTCACGTTTTTCCGTCCAGCAGGGCCAGAGATTCCCCGGCAATTTCACGCACGTCCGGCTGGGGATCCTTCAGCAATGGCGTGAGCCATTCTCTGGCATCGGGTGACAGACTCAGTCCCAGATAATGGGCGGCATCCGCCCGGATGTTGGCCTTGTCGCTGCGGGTCAGCTTGCCCAGTTCGGGTACCAGGTCTTTCAGCAGCTCCGAACCGCCCAGGTCTTCGAGGATGGCGCTAATCCCAAACTTTACGCTGAGAGAGCCTTCTTCCTCCTGCATCATTTCCAGCAACTGCGAGCGTGTTTCTGGGTGCTTCTTTATATAAGTGATGGCCTGTTTAAGTTGTTGCTGCTCCAGCAGTTCGCGAATATAGTCTGCTGCTGAGGCGCTCGTGGCCGCTTTTTCAGCCCAGGACTTGAGTTCACCCGGGCTGTAGTTGCCACTGAGTTCATAGCTGCCGATGCGCATCCAGGGAACCGAACGGGTGCCTGCTTCTTGGGCTGCCTCAGGATGGACGGCGACGTTGACCACATCCATGCGCCCGATATCCGCCGTTTTTACAAGGTCGGAAAGGCTGTGGAGCACCGACTGGCAGTGTTCGCAACCGGGCGCGATGAGCAGCAATACGTCGGCGGGCGTCTTTTCAGGAGTTGACATGGATCAGTTCCAGGTTTTTGTGGGACAGGGGGAGTGGGTGTATTTTTGCATCTAATTAATTGATTTCCAAGGTGTATAAGTGTTACAGATAAAGCCTATTTATACCTGCTGGCGGTAAAACTGTTTGGCGTTTTTCCCGCTAAGAAACTATTTTTACTCACCCTATATTGCCCTGGGCGACGTTTCGCTGTGGTTTTTTGCCGCGACCAAGTGTTTCCCAACGGGGGTAACTAGAGATTTTTTGGAGCGAGTGGCCCCCCGTGGTTTACTTGTTCTGAATTGAAAAGAAGACCGCTTCGGCGGTGAATATTCACTGCAGTGTAAACTAAGGAGAACTATCGATGCCTACATTTGTGCGTACCGATAAGTGCGATGGCTGCAAGGGTCAGGACAAGACCGCTTGCATGTACATTTGCCCACACGACC
>DTXR01000761.1 GCA_012962365.1 Chromatiaceae bacterium
GCCCAGAACCACGATGTGATGGTCTTCTTTGTTCATGCGTATTTTCCTTGGGCAATAGCCGCAATCTGCATTCCCGGATCGGGTAGAATGAGCCTAAATTGACAGGCTATCGAAGGAATTTCAAGCATGAATTTTGCTATACCTCTGCATGTGTTGCCCGTGGTCATCTGGGTGGGGGGCATGTTTTTCGCGCACATGGTACTGCGTCCCGCTGCCGTTGAAACACTGGAACCCCCCTTGCGGTTGAGGCTGTGGACAGGTGTCTTCGGCCGATTTTTCCCCTGGGTGTGGGTGTGCATCGCTTTGATTCTGGCCAGTGGCTTCTGGATGATTTTCAGTGTCTATGGCGGCATGGGGGGGCTGGCCTTGCATGTACATCTCATGTTCGGCATGGGATTGATCATGATGCTGGTGTTCACCTACATTTACTTTGTTCCCTATGCGGCATTACGGCGGGCGACGCTGAATGCAGACTGGTCGGCTGGCGGCCTGGCACTGGCGGGTATACGGCGTTTGGTGACGTTCAATCTGATGCTGGGTTTGCTGACCGTCGCCGTATCGACCGGTGGCGTTTACTGGAATCTTGCTGCCTTGATAGAATAGGGCGGCGTCTGGCGGAGATTCAAGGCAATGCCTTGTTTCAGAAAAGAAAACGGCCCACCGAAGGTCGGTGGGCCAAATCTGACAATAGTCAGGAGGAGTGAGAACATTCTGGATAACTTTACTTACCCATAAGGTATTGTTTCCAAGACCTTGAGGCACAATATACTCTCTCCACGGCTTCGCATATTGATCTGGCTCAAATAAATCACCATATTCTAATGTAGGGATTTATTTAAGTGTGCGGTAATCGCCATTCCAGGGAGCAAATCAGCCAACACCGTATTTTCCTCGATAGGCCCGTATCGCCTGCAATTGTTCCGGAGAATCGCCTTTTTCTTCCAGGAAGGTGACCAGATCCTTCAGCTGTATGATGCCGGTAACGGGAATATTGTAATCCCGCTCGACTTCCTGAATGGCCGAGAGTTCGCCCTGGCCTTTTTCCTGACGATCCAGGGCGATGACCACACCGGCAGCTTTTGCTCCCAGCTGCCCGATGATGTCCATGGACTCGCGCACCGAGGTGCCTGCAGAGATGACATCATCGATGATGAGCACTTTCCCTTCCAGGGCATGCCCCACGATCACGCCACCCTCGCCATGATCCTTGGCTTCCTTGCGATTGAAGGCATAGGCCACGTCCTTGCCATGCTGGTCATAGAGCGCGGCTGCGGTCACGGCTGCCAGGGGAATGCCCTTGTAGGCTGGGCCGTAGAGCACATCGAATTCGATCCCGGAATCCACGATAGCCTGGGCGTAGTATTTTCCGAGCCGCGCCAGAGCGGCGCCGGTATTGAACAACCCAGCATTGAAGAAATAGGGGCTGAGGCGACCGGATTTCAGGGTAAACTCGCCAAAGCGCAGCACGCCCACGTTCAGGGAAAACTCGATAAATTCTTTTTGGTAGTCCTGCATGATGGTCTCTGGATTGGTAAATGATGACGGCATGGTATCAGGAGTATAATTCGCGGTCATGCGAGTAATCACAGTAAACGTCAACGGCATACGTGCCGCCGCCCGCAAGGGCTTCTTTCACTGGCTGCGCCGGCAGAAGGCAGATGTGGTCTGCCTGCAGGAGCTCAAGGCCCAGGCGGATCAGATCACCGACCGCCAGTTCTGGCCACCCAGTTTTCATTGCTTCTACCATCCTGCCGAGCGCAAGGGTTACAGCGGCGTGGGTATCTACTGCCGCCAGGAGCCAGATGCCGTTGTGGAAGGCATCGGGTGGGACTGGTTTGATGCAGAAGGTCGCTGGATCGAGGCAAGATACCAGAATTTTAGTGTTATTTCCCTGTACATGCCATCGGGTTCCCACAGTGAAGAACGCCAGGCGATCAAATTCAAAGTGATGGAAAAGCTGCTGCCCTACCTGATAGAACTGCGTGAGAGCGGGCGCGAATACATCATCTGTGGTGACTGGAATATTGCCCACAAGGCCATCGACCTGAAGAACTGGCGTTCCAACCAGAAGAATTCCGGCTTCCTGCCCGAGGAGCGGGCGTGGATGGATGAGCTGTTCGGCCCGGCCGGTTTCGTGGATGCCTTCCGGTTAGTGAATCAGGAGCCGGATCAGTACACCTGGTGGTCCAACCGTGGACGCGCCTGGGAGAAGAACGTGGGCTGGCGCATCGATTACCAGGTGGTCACGCCGGGGCTGAAGGACAAGGTACTGGATGCTGCCATCTATAAACGCAAGCGTTTTTCCGATCATGCTCCCCTGATCATGGATTACGACATCGAGATGGGATCTTGAGCGGCGTGCAACCCCGGCACGGCTGGGCCGAATCCTTCCTGGTCTACCGCAACCCCAAAGTGGTGGCCATGCTGTTTCTGGGCTTCTCCGCCGGCCTGCCCATCCTGCTGGTGTTCGGCACCCTGTCTGCCTGGCTAAGGGTGGAGGGCGTAGACAAGACCACCATTGGGTTTGTCAGCTGGGTGGCGCTGGCCTACGGGCTGAAGTTCTTCTGGTCGCCGCTCATCGACCGCGCGCCGCTTCCCATACTCACCCGTGCCCTGGGGCAGCGCCGTGGCTGGATGCTGCTCGCCCAGATAGGTGTCATCTATGGCCTGGTGAGCATGGCGTCCAGCGACCCCGTGAATCACCTGCAGGCAACCGTGCTGTTTGCCGTGATCACGGCCTTTTCCTCGGCCACCCAGGACATCACCATCGACGCCTGGCGCATCGAAGCCATTGGCGAGGATTACCAGGGCGCCATGGCCGGC
>DTXR01000762.1 GCA_012962365.1 Chromatiaceae bacterium
ATGATCGCCTTTCTTGTGGGTATCGGCGAACTCGTCCCAGGGATTGGGTTTGCACTGCTTCATGCCCAGAGAGATGCGGCGGCGCTCTTCGTCGATATCCAACACCATGACTTCCATCTCATCGCCCAGCTGCACAACCTTGCTGGGATGGATGTTCTTGTTGGTCCAGTCCATTTCGGAAACGTGCACCAGGCCTTCCACGCCTTCTTCGATCTCCACGAACGCACCGTAATCGGCCAGGTTGGTCACCTTGCCAAACAGACGGGTGCCCACGGGATAGCGGCGCATGATGTTGTCCCAGGGATCTTCGCCCAGTTGCTTCAGGCCCAGGGAAACGCGCATCTTCTCTTTGTCGAACTTGAGTACGCGCACGTCGATCTCGTCGCCGATTTCAACCACTTCGGAAGGATGCTTGACGCGCTTCCATGCCATGTCCGTAATGTGCAGCAGGCCGTCTACGCCGCCCAGATCCACGAAAGCACCGTAATCGGTGAGGTTCTTGACAATACCCTTGACGACCACGCCTTCTTCCAGACTCTCCAGTACTTTTTCGCGCTCTTCGCTGTATTCCTGCTCCACAACCGCACGACGGGATACCACCACGTTGTTGCGTTTCTGATCCAGCTTGATGACTTTGAATTCCAGATCCTTGCCTTCCAGGTAGGCAGTGTCGCGCACGGGGCGGACATCGACCAGGGAACCCGGCAGGAATGCGCGCAGATCCTGAAGATCCACGGTGAAACCACCTTTCACCTTGCCGGTGATACGACCGGTAACGATTTCCTCGTTGTCGAATGCCTTCTCCAGCTTGGCCCAGGCGTGGTGACGCTTGGCCTTCTCACGGGACAGGCGGGTCATGCCCGAGCCGTCTTCGACAGCTTCCAGGGCCACTTCCACCTGATCACCGACGGAGACTTCGAGCTCTCCATCCTGATTCATGAACTGGCTTTTGGGGATAACGCCTTCGGATTTGAGTCCGGCGTTGACGATAACGTTTTCGTTGTCGGTGCCGACGACGGTGCCTATAACAATGGCACCAGGTTTGAGATTGGTATTGGTAAAGCTCTCTTCAAGGAGCTCCGCGAAACTTTCAGTCATTGGTTAAAATACTCCGACCTGTCGAGC
>DTXR01000763.1 GCA_012962365.1 Chromatiaceae bacterium
GTGAAGCTCAGGGATGAGCTGAACAATCCGAACATTCTGTTTCGCAATCTACTTCGTCCAGACTTAATCAGAGGTTCCTTAAACGGGGTTTCCTGATTCCATGCCTCTTGCTACACCATCGGTGCAGGAGCGGCTTGCCCTGATATGTGAGAAGGGCAATCCCGGGCTGCTGGCGAAAGGGCTGTTCGGCCTGGAGAAAGAGAGCCTGCGGGTGGCGGGCTCCGGCGGTATTGCCTTGACGCCACATCCCAAGTCCCTGGGCGCCGCCCTGACGCATCCCAACATCACTACCGATTATTCTGAAGCGTTGCTGGAATTCGTTACGCCACCTTTCCGGGAGTTTTCCGAAGCGCTGGATTGCCTGCAGAACCTGCATCTCTATGTTCAGGAGCATTTGCAGGAAGAACTTTTATGGGCTACGAGCATGCCCTGTGTGCTGGCCGGAGAGGAGAATATTCCCGTCGGGCGCTATGGAAGCTCCAATCACGGCCTGATGAAATACATCTACCGCCTGGGTCTGGGATATCGCTACGGACGGGTGATGCAGGTCATCGCCGGCGTGCATTTCAACTATTCTATCGCTGATGATTTCTGGCCCATGTATCAGAAACTTTCGGGCGAGAGGGGAAGTCTGCGGGAATTTCGTGATGTCCGCTACATGGGGATGGTGCGTAACCTGCAACGCTACGGCTGGATCATTCCCTATCTGTTTGGTGCTTCGCCGGCAGTCTGCCGATCGTTCTTTACCGACAAAGAACCGGATCTGCTGGTATTCGATGACACCACCTATTACGAACCCTATGCAACCTCCTTGCGTATGGGCGATATCGGCTACCAGAATCGCAAAGAAGAAGGCATGGGCGTCAAGGCTTGCTACGACAGCCTTGCGGACTACGTGGAAAGTCTGGCCTGTGCCACCCGAACCCCCTGTCCCGTGTGGGAAGAGATCGGGGTAAAAGTGGATGGCGAGTACCGGCAACTGAATGCAAACCGGCTGCAGATCGAGAACGAGTACTACAGTTCCATTCGTCCCAAACAGCCTCCCGTGGACATGGAAACGCCGAGCCGGGCATTGAAAGAGAAGGGTATCCAGTATGTCGAACTGCGTTCGCTGGATGTCAACGCTTATCATCCTCTCGGCGTGGACGATCACCAGCTGCGCTTCCTGCATGCCTTCATGCTGTATTGCCTGCTGGCTTCCAGTCCTGAAATCAGTTGTACCGAGCGCAGGGAAATCGACCGTAATCTGATTTGGGTCGCGCAACAGGGCCGTGACCCTCTGTTGAAACTCCAGTGCGACGGCAAGGCCGTATTGTTTCGGGACTGGGCAACGGCACTGCTAGATGCCATGCAACCGCTCGCCGATATTCTGGCAAAAGAAAAAAGAGATGATGGCTACCGGGACGCCCTGGCAATGCAGCGGCTGAAAGTGCTGGATGCAGATCAGACACCCTCAGGCCGCATGCTTCGGGAGATGCGGGGGAATGGCGAAGGTTTCTATCAATTTGCGCAACGGCTGTCTCTCGAACAATGGCGGTATTTTTCAGCCAGGGAACTGGATGGCGCCTTCAGGGACAACATGCGGGAAGTGGGGCTGCTTTCTCTCAAACAGCAAGAAGAACTCGAAACCGGGGAAAAGGAAAGCCTGGACGACTTTCTGCAGCGCTACTTTGAAGGCCAGATCCAACCGGACACTTGTTAGGAAGTCCCTGCATGAATCATGCAGCGGCAGCCTTGAAGACCCAGGCGTCCTAATTTTCTCCGCCACCTGAAGCCTTCAGCATCAGCCTGTCCAGCATACGCGTGGACAATAAGCGTTTCAGATAGCCAAACAGATAAGTAGGAAAAGTGACATAGTAGCGAGGTCGGGGGCGAGGGCTTTCCAGCGCATGAATGACCTTCTTCAATACGGCGTCAGGCCCCAGGGTAAAGGGTGCCGCATCCCCTGCCTTCTGCAGGCGTTCGATCTGCTTTCTGTATTGTGCAGCGTGATAACTGTTGTCCATGTCGATGTTTTTGATGAACATGGCATAGGCGTTGGCCCTGAACCTGCTGCGTATGGGGCCGGGTTCGATTAATGAGACATGGATGCCTGTGCCTGCAAGTTCCAGGCGCAGGGTGTCCGTGAGACCCTCCAGCGCAAATTTGGAACAGTTGTATGCCCCGCGATAGGGCATGGCGGCAAACCCCAGCACCGAACTGTTCTGTATGATGCGGCCGCTACCCTGTTTACGCATGGCGGGAATGATTCGGCAGGTTAGGTCATGCCAGCCCAGCAGATTGGTTTCCAGCTGTGCCCGCAATGTGTCCCGGCTGAGGTCTTCCACCGCGCCTGCCTGGCCATAAGCGCCGTTGTTGAACAGGGCATACAGCCTGCCATCGGTGCGTCTCAAGACTTCCCTGACCGCTGCCTGGATGCTGGCTTCATCATCCAGATCCAGCTGAAGGCTTTCCAAGCCTTCCGCCTCGAGGCGGGTTACATCCGTTGTTTTGCGCACGCTGGCGAATACTCGGTAGCCGCGCTCTTTCAGCCCTTGTGCGACATGGTAGCCGATGCCGCTGGAGCAGCCGGTGATGAGGATACTGCGCTGTGAACTGGGATCAGGCACCGGTAAGTGTGTGGGTATCCGGAAAAGGGAGAATGGGCTATATTGTATCTCATTCAAACTGAAGGATCGGAGCCGGAAATGCCCTTGAAAAAACTGGATGATGAACAGATGAAGCAGATCATCGCCCTTGCCGAAGCCATGCGCGAGAAAGGCCGGGACAAATACAAGATCGGCTATGCGCTGTTGTATCTGCTGGAACGCAACAAGCTTCTGGAAGAGGTGCGGAAACGGGCCGAATACTATGTGCGTTTTGGCCAGGGTGAGCAGGAACTGACCAATCTGCGGGTAGCGCTGGAAAAAATGCATGAGCTGGATGTGGTAGATGCCGATGATTCGTCCTTTTTCGTAAAGGAATAAATCGAAGAATCCTATTCGATGTTTGGATGCCGCCACTTTATTCGTGCTAAAATTCCCCGGTTTATTCCCTCGAGAATCTAAATCAGGAGGTTGCCATGCCTTTTTACGAATATCGATGTGATGCCTGCGGGCACGAATTCGAGGCGATGCAGAAAATGAGCGACGCGCCTCTTCAGGTTTGCCCGGAATGTGGTGAGCCAAAACTGGTGAAGCTGATCTCGGCCTCCGGCTTCCGTCTCAAGGGTAGCGGCTGGTATGAGACAGATTTCAAGTCGGGCAAGAAGAAGAACCTGGCTGAATCCGGCAAGAACAGTTCGTCGGGCAGCGGCGGAGGTTGCGGCGGCGGAAAATGCGGTTGTGGCTGACCGGAGTCTTCGGGTTCAAGGTTGAAGTTGTGACACCCCGGTATTCCGGGGTGTTTTCATTGTGTATTACCTGAATGATTGGATTCAGGAATTTTTTCAGGATTGGATTGATGCGTAGTCATTATTGTGGCGAACCCGGCCTTGCCGAGGTAGATGAAACTGTCGAGCTTTGTGGGTGGGTGAACCGTCGCCGGGACCACGGTGGTGTGATCTTTATCGACCTGCGGGATCGTAGCGGCCTGGTGCAGGTGGTCTATGATCCTGATGTAGAAGATGTTTTTGCCACGGCGGAAAAGGTTCGCACGGAATACGTGCTGCGCGTGAAGGGGCGGGTACGGCGCCGCCCTGAAGGCACGGTCAACCCGGATATTTCCACGGGTGAAATCGAGGTATTGGGCAAGGAGCTGGAGATTCTCAACGCCGCAAAAACACCGCCCTTCGTTCTCGACGATGAGGATGTTTCCGAAGAATTGCGTTTGCGCTACCGCTATGTCGATCTGCGTCGCCCGGAAATGCTGCAGCGTATGCAGTTGCGCTCCACTGTGACGCGCCTGCTGCGAGAATATCTGGACAACAAGGGCTTTCTGGACATGGAAACCCCCATGCTCACCAAGGCCACGCCTGAAGGCGCCCGCGATTATCTGGTGCCCAGCCGCACTCATGCGGGGAAGTTTTTTGCTTTGCCGCAATCACCTCAGTTGTTCAAACAGTTGTTGATGATGTCCGGCATGGACCGCTATTACCAGATCGTTCGCTGTTTCCGGGATGAGGATCTGCGAGCGGATCGTCAGCCGGAATTTACCCAGTTGGATGTGGAGATGTCCTTTCTGGACGAAGAGCAGATCATGCAACTCATGGAAGAAATGATTCGCGGCGTATTCAAGGGCGCTCTGGATGTGGATCTGCCGGAACCCTTCCCGCGCATGACCTGGGCAGAGGCCATGGATCGTTTCGGTTCGGATCGTCCTGACCTGCGCTGTCCCCTGGAACTGGTCGATGTCGCCGATTTGATGGAAAGCGTGGATTTCAAGGTGTTCTCCGGCCCGGCCAAGGATCCTGACGGTCGTGTGGCCGCGTTGCGCGTACCCCAGGGCTGCAAGCTCAGCCGCAAGGAAATCGATGACTATACCAAGTATGTCGGCATCTATGGCGCTCGTGGCCTGGCGTACATCAAGGTCAATGCGTGGAAAGAGAAAGGGCGCGAAGGGCTACAGTCCCCGATCCTGAAATTCCTGCCGGATGAGGCAGTAAATGGCATTATGGAGCGCACCGGTGCCGAAGATGGCGACCTGGTGTTCTTTGGTGCCGACAAGGCGGCCATCGTCAACGAAGCCCTGGGCGCCCTGCGCGTGAAGCTGGGTGAAGACCTGGGGCTGATGGAGGGTGACTGGCGTCCCTTGTGGGTGGTGGATTTTCCCATGTTCGAATGGGACGCTGGAACCAAGCGCTGGACATCCCTGCATCACCCGTTTACCGCGCCCCAGGAAGCGCATCTGGAGTTGCTGGAATCCGACCCAGGCGCCTGTCTTTCCCGAGCCTACGACATGGTGCTCAACGGCACGGAAGTGGGGGGCGGCTCCATGCGTATTCATCGTGCCGCTGTTCAGGCAAAGGTGCTGAAACTGCTGGGTATCGATGAGCAGGAAGCCCAGGACAAGTTCGGTTTCCTGCTGCACGCCCTGGAATACGGCTGTCCTCCTCATGGCGGCCTGGCTTTCGGTCTGGATCGGCTGGTCATGCTCATGGCGGGCGCGCACAGCATCCGTGATGTAATGGCCTTCCCCAAGACCCAGAGTGCCTCCTGTCTTCTGACCGAGGCTCCTTCAGAAGTCTCTCCCCAGCAACTGAGGGAGCTTTCCATCCGCCTGCGTGTTCCGCAGAAGGAGAAAGAAGTAGCTTCAGACTGACATCAGCCGACACCACAAGACAGGAAAGCAAGCGCAGACCGGCCTTTTCTTCTTTGAGAGAAGGCCGGTTTTTTCTTGTGTTGTCTTTGGTATGGGTGTTTCTATTTGTGTCCGTGAGGCTAAGACACAAAAAAGCCCCGAAATCCCGGGGCTTTTTTGTGATGTATCTCAGCCGTGTTACTGGATGCTGATGTCCAGGCTTGAGCCATGAGGGACGGCGAGTCCGGGGTTCATCGCGACTGATTGGGCAGTAATGTTCAGGGAAGAGCCGGGGTCGAAGGTCACCCTGTCACCGAATCGCAGGACTCCAGAAACGTTACAACTCAAACTGCTGCCTGTAAGGAAAGTTGCGTTTTCCAATTCCACGTCTGTACCACTGCAACCCTTCTGAATAACCAGTCCTCCAGTGCCCGTGCGCCGTGAAACAAAAGAATCGATATCTACCATGCCATTTACACCCGAGCTGTTTTCGATAACGCCCAACTGAATGGAATGGATAGCCTGACCGCTATTGGAAAGGCCGGTAACTGTTTGTGTCAAACCATCGCTTTCCCTGTCCACCATCAGCGTCAATTCACCATTTCCTGCCGTGTTCCAGTGTAAAACGATGGCGCGCCAGCCAGCAGGTACCTGCAGGTTGTTTGTCGTTTTTCCAGTTCCGGTATCTTCGAGATAAAGCACAGGCCCGGCTGCGCTGCCTCTGGCTTTCAGGGAAAACAGCTCACCTGAGCCGGCATCCAGCGCGTTGAAAAGAACGAACTCTGAACCGTTGTTCAATTGGGCATCATCAAGATAGGCATAGAACCGCGCAACATATTCGGTGACAGCAGGGGTGACGCTACCGGGGGTGGTGTCTTTGACCAGCCCGGTAGCCGTGCCGTTGAGATTGAGCCGCAATCCACATTCCCCTTCATATACGGCGGTGTTTACTGCTGTTACAGCGCTTCCTTCGGTACTGCTCCAGGCGTTGGTGGAGCAGGCCAGTGCCTGACCCTGCTGAAAAAGGAAAAAGCTGGATGCAACAGCAAGAAAGCGAAAAATGGA
>DTXR01000764.1 GCA_012962365.1 Chromatiaceae bacterium
CCGGATACCGCCAGCTTGTACTTGTGCGGCATCCAGGAACCCCAGGTGAGCTCTTCCAGCTTCACACCCAGGCCTGTGGAGTTCTGGGTGCCAAATCGGCACCAGGTCTTTCCCGCACAGGTCTTCACCGTACGCATGGCCTTACCATAGGCGTGACCGGACACGAAACCCGCATCGGTAAGATCCTTCCATAAAGGCGGCAGGTCTTCCTTTTTTACGCCGAACAGGTCGATACGCTGACCACCAGTAACCTTCATTTCCGGCACATCGTATTTGTCACAGACATCGGCGATGGCGCGTAAATCAGAAGGCGTACATAAACCACCAAACATGCGCGGCACGACCGAATAGGTTCCATCCTTCTGGATATTGCCGTGGGCGCGCTCGTTAATGAAACGAGACTGGGCATCATCCTGGTATTCCTCCGGCCAGCGTGCCAGCAGATAATAGTTCAACGCCGGGCGGCAGGTGGCGCAACCGTCCGGGGTTTTCCATTCCAGGAAATCGAACACCGCCCGCATGTCCTTGAGTTCACGCTCGGCAATGGCCTGTATCACATCGTCATGAGAATGTTCGGTACAAGCACACACCGGCTTTCTGCTGGGCTTGGCCTCGTAGCCCTCACCCACAGTGCTCGACAGAATCGCCTCCACCAGGCCGGTGCAGGAGCCACAGGAAGCGGATGCCTTGGTATGGGCACGCACATCGTCCAGGGTAAACAGACCCTTGGTCTGGATGGCATCGACGATGTCGCCCTTGGTGACGCCGTTGCAACCGCAGATTTCCGCATCACTGGATAACGCCGCTACCCGACTCTCGTCACCATGACCCGCATCACCGAGATCATGCTGCCCGAACAATATGGTACTGCGAAAAGCAGAAATATCCGTACCTTCCCGCAGCAACTGGAAGTACCAGGTACCATCCATGGTATCGCCGTACATCACAGCGCCCTTGATACGGTTGTCCCGCACCACCAACTTTTTATAAACGTCGTTCGCCAGATCCTGCAGGATCAGGGTTTCATC
>DTXR01000765.1 GCA_012962365.1 Chromatiaceae bacterium
AAGGGGCCGATCCTTTGTCTAGTAGGGCCTCCTGGTGTGGGAAAGACCTCCCTGGGGCAATCCATCGCCAGAGCCACCAACCGTAAATTCATTCGCATGGCACTTGGCGGTGTGCGTGATGAAGCTGAGATTCGTGGTCACCGCCGTACCTATATCGGTGCCATGCCCGGCAAGATCGTGCAGAACCTGACCAAAGCAGGCGTGCGCAATCCTCTGTTCCTGCTGGATGAAATCGACAAGATGGCCCAGGATTTCCGGGGTGATCCGGCTTCCGCATTGCTGGAAGTGCTCGATCCGGAGCAGAACCACACGTTCCAGGATCATTATCTGGAAGTGGATTTCGATCTGTCGGAAATCATGTTCGTCGCAACGGCCAATTCCCTGAATGTGCCACCGGCGCTGCTGGATCGGATGGAAGTGATTCGCCTGTCCGGTTACACCGAAGACGAGAAGGTGAACATTGCCGAACGCTATCTGGTCCCCAAACAGATGGAGCACAATGGTCTGAAGACCAATGAACTGGTGATTCGCGAAGCGGCGGTGAGGGATATTGTGCGCTACTACACCCGCGAAGCCGGGGTGCGCAGCCTGGAACGGGAGATCGCCAAGATCTGCCGCAAGGTGGTCAAGGAAATCCTGTTGGGTGAGAACAAAGGCAAGAAGGTGATCGTTACGCCCAAGAAACTGGAACACTATCTTGGCGTGCAACGCTTCCGCTATGGAAAGGCGGAAGAACGTGATCAGGTGGGCCAGGTAACAGGGTTGGCCTGGACCGAGGTCGGCGGCGAGCTCCTTACCATCGAGGCTGCGCTCATGCCCGGCAAGGGGCGCTTGACCTACACCGGTCAGTTGGGCGACGTGATGAAGGAATCCATACAGGCAGCCATGACAGTGGTGCGCAGCCGTGCCGATGTGCTGGGCCTGGACAAGGATTTTCATCAGGAATACGACATCCATGTACACGTGCCCGAAGGCGCAACACCCAAGGATGGCCCCAGTGCGGGCATCGGGATGTGTACTGCCCTGGTATCATCCCTGACGCAGATTCCGGTCAAGGCCGATGTGGCCATGACGGGAGAGATTACCTTGCGCGGTGAAGTGCTGCCTATCGGAGGGTTGAAAGAAAAGCTTTTAGCCGCAGCTCGTGGTGGTATCAAGACAGTGATCATTCCCGAAGAAAACGAACGGGATCTAAAAGAGATGCCGGCCAACATCACCCGTAATCTTGATATTCGCCCGGTCAAGTGGATCGATGAAGTGCTGGAAATCGCACTGGTGGAACAACCTGAACCGGATGAAAAGGCCAAAGCCGAAAGCGCTGGGGCCACCAGCAAGGGCAGCAGTGGCAAGAAACCCCGGCGAAAGCGTTTGACCACGCATTGAGCGCGGTAGTGAAATGACTATACCTGCCACTTGCATGCTGTAACTGGCAGGTTTTTCACTTTCTGTGACGACAATCGTCACTTGGTAAACAAATTTATCTTGGAAGCCGCTTTTCCCTTGACAGTTTTCATGCGGGCTTGGTATAAAACGCACGCTTTTATGGGGCCTGGATATCTGCTGATGCACTGGCAATTCGTTCGGGATATAACAGCTTCCATTCATGCTTGAACGAACGTGTTCAGGATCAACACAATAGCTACCTTTAGGGGACACAACAGGATGAATAAGAAAGAATTGGTTGAAGCAATTGCAGAGGCAGCAGACATTTCCCAGTCGAAGGCAGGTAATGCTCTCGACGGTATGATCGCAGCCATTACCAAAGCACTTCAGGAAGGCGATACAGTATCCATTGTCGGCTTCGGAAGTTTCCTCGTACGTGACCGCGCAGCACGTACCGGACGGAATCCAAAGACCGGTGAAGCCATCGAAATAAAGGCTTCAAAATCTCCCGCATTTAAAGCTGGTAAAGCACTGAAGGATGCAGTAAACTAGCGCGCCTCAATCGGGTGCTTAGCTCAGCTGGGAGAGCATCGCCCTTACAAGGCGAGGGTCGGGGGTTCGATCCCCTCAGCACCCACCAGACTTTGGAGCGGTAGTTCAGTTGGTTAGAATACCGGCCTGTCACGCCGGGGGTCGCGGGTTCGA